>PLMV01000032.1 GCA_003141615.1 Syntrophaceae bacterium | reverse complement strand
AATCGAATCCTTTGGAGGGTTCCTCTGTGTTGTAAACTTCATTAAACGCTTGAAAAACTTCTTTTGCGGTTTCTTCATTTGTAAACTGCTTATGATTCATACCCAGCAATTCCTCTTTGGAGTGCCCGGTGAGCCGAGACATTGAATCATTGCAAAAGGTAAAGTTACCGTTAAGATCAACTTCAAAATAGCCTTCCTGGATGCTTTCAAGAATGGTTCGATATTTTTCCTCACTCTGGCGAAGCGCTTTTTCCATCCGCTTGCGCTCGGTAATATCCATAAAACTTCCCAGCGTGGCTCGTTCCTCCTTGTACACGATGGGGGTGATCGTCTCCCAAACCCACATTACATCACCTTTCTTATTGATGAACCTGTATTCATAGGGTTCAAGGCGATTTTCCTTTAAGCACTTTATCGCTTCTTCCCTGACCATTTCTCTATCATCAGGATAAATATTGTTGAGGGAATATGTGCCGATAAGCTCTGTGTCTGTATAGCCAGAGAGTTTTTGATACAACTCACTGACATAGACAAATTTACCATGCTGGACGATATATATTCCGACTCCGGCACTTGATATAATGGCTTTTGCCAGATGGGATAAATCGTCCTGTTTGTTTTTCTTCTTCTTAGGTTTGCTTACTGCTTCCGGCTTGACTGCCATTGTCACTCAAACTCCGCTAAACTTTATGATGAATGCGCCGTACCCCGCGGGAGGTCGCGTTATTATAGGTAGCCTCTGGCTCCTGTCGGAGATGGCGCCACTAATTTTCATATTATCTTACATAGACATCTCTGGTATAACATCTTAATATCATGCAATTTATATGCCTAATGCAATTAAATATATATCTGTATCCCTTTAATAGTTACAGGAAATTGAAATCAGTATGTAAAATCAAAGATAAATATTTATTAAACACCTGCGAGGCAATAAATATATATAATCTTGTATGCCAGAAAATGGTTATTTTCACCAAAACAAGGCTATTTCGGCTGTAATCCAGGCAGTACTCTCCTGTCCCTGTATGCCTCAAATTCGTAAAAGCGTTATTGTTGAAACTCCAATTCCGAAAGCGAAGCGCAGCGGAATTGGTAAGTTGAACAATCCCGTGAAGCGGAGGGTATAATACCCCTCAGCTTGATGCTGGATCATTTTCCAAAGCTTCCTTTTGGGGTGGTTGTTCATACCCGTGATTTTTTACCGGTAATTCTCAGTGATTCGCAGAGTATTTCCGCCGGATCGAGAGAGGTCATGCCGGAGATCCCTCCCAATTGCATACGGCAGGAGCCGCAATCCGCGACAATATTTTCAGCTCCGGTTTTTTTGATTAGTGAGACAGCCCGGTTGCCCAACTGGATGGCCGTGGACTCGTTGCTCTTCTTGAAGCCGTAACTGCCGGAAAGCCCGCAGCAGGCGTCATCAAGAATTTCATATTCCAGGCCGGGTATCATTGCCATAAGCTTTGCCGCCGGGTAACCGATATCCAGCGCCCTGAGGTGACAAGGGATATGATAGGCGACCTTGCGCCGCACCTCGCCGAAGTCCGGTTTGATATACCCTTCGTTGATTAGCTTAATGATATACTCATGGACATCGTAGCTGTTCTCGGCGATCTTTTTCCCTTGAGGGATTTCCAGAATGTCCGGATAATCATGCAAAAGGCACAGGCCGCAGGAAGTACATGTATATATAACATCATACCCTGCGTCGATGTAATTGGATAATGAAGATGCATTTTTTTGTGCGAAAGATCTGGCCAGATCCAGATTGCCGTTACCGAGCGCGGGAAGCCCGCAGCACCACTGGGGCGGCAGGACAACGTCCACATTCAATGATGATAGTAAACGAATAATTTTTCTGCCTATATCCGGGCGATAGAAATTAATAAAACATCCGTAGAAAAAGGCAACTTTCCTTCTTCCTCTGTTCAGGTTTTTATTTTCGTTGTGCAGTTTTCGGAAACGAAACTTCGGGAAGGGAATGTGAGTTGATATTCCCATTGCCCGAAACGCTTTCTTTCCCATTTCGGTAGAGGCGATCATGTTGGCGATGGGGGCGGTTAAAGAGCCCAGCGTGCTCAAATAATAGTTATTGGCAAACAGCAGGTGCGCGAGCGAGTGAGGATGTTCCAGTCCGTATCTCTGCTGCGCCCTGAGTATGATTTGGGCTGGCTCTACGCCGCAGGGGCAGGCCATTTCACAGCGCTTGCACTGGCTGCATAGAAGCACCCACTCGTCCTCTACTTTTTCTCTGTCCGACCGGAATCTCTGAGCGTCAGGTCCCGCCTGCTTGGGCCCGGGGAAATCCGGGTTGACCCGGAATACGGGACAGTTTTCCACACAGATAGTGCAACGGATGCAGTGTTCGAAATTCATCGAATATACTCCATGCAGGATTTTGCCGCCACATGGGCTGTTGCCAGGGCCAGGCCATGACCGCAGCCATTTTTTAATATTTCTGTATCAGCCAAGATACTGCCGCACACAAAAATATTTTCCCAAGGCGAACCCGTGGGCAGCAGGGATGAATCCGCAATGATTCCCGCCTTGCCAATGCCGTGGTTGAAAGAAAAATAATCATTATCGAACCAAGTTTCGCGCATGCCGGGAACGTGTACCGGCAGATTGAATACATTTTCAATAATGGCTTCGCGTGTGGCGGTAAGGCCGCCGCCGACGAATGATCCGGTAGCCAGAATGAAGGCCTTTCCATTAAGACTGTTTGGCCTTCCTGTGGATGTCGTCGTGACGGCTTCAATGATCTTTCCCGATTTTTCCACGCCAATAACCGGCCAGTTCCAGTAGATATCGCCGCCCTTTTTCCGGAAATAGTCTTTCAGCGCGTTGAACAGCCTTCTGCCGGGCATGGATGGTGGAATGGTCGGGATTTCAAAGACTGGCTTCCCCATAAGGATTGTTATGGTATTGACAATTTCGGCTGCCGATTCCAGACCGAGAACGGCGGGGAAGGCGATCTTATCTTCTTGAATGTCTAACTTCCCCAACCAGATTATAAATTTTTCGAAAAATTCTTTTTCCTCGAAATGTGACGCGATGCCCATGGTGCTGGAAACACCGGCATCATATACTGAAACTTTAGTATTCTTGCGCCGGGAGATAATATAGCTGGGATAAAAATCTTTGAGCCCGGCAAAAGAGATGATGTGGATACTGTCCTTAGCATCCTGCGGCGCTGCTTCCATTGTTGAAGGAACGAGGCAGGAAGTCTTAAATGTGCCCAGAGCGGAAAGAACGAGGCGATTTTCTTCGGGAGCTCCGACATACGGGATTCCCATATCCAACATTGCCGCTTGAAAATTATCTAACGACTCCCTGATCGTTTTTTCGGGGACAAGGTGATAGGGGTGCGCAGGTGGCAATTCCTTAATGCCGGCAAGAGGATTATGGTCGCGGGAGCATACGTCGATGCAGCCGGTGGAAAGACAAGCTGTCGGTTCCCCGCTGGTGACAAGGGCGACTTTAAAACCACGCCCGGCAAGAAACTCTCCCGCTGTCAGGCCTGATACACCCGCTCCGATGATGATGACATCGTATTCGGTAACGCTCATTGTGGTTTCTCCATGGCCAGAATGCCCAGATAGATATATTCCACTAGCTGTTCTTCGCGGAGTTGATCACCCCAGAGAGCGTATCTTATTCCTCTGAACCGGCGCTGGAGAAATCCTCGCAACATCTCCATGGACTGCTCGGGCGAAATGACACTCATGTCATTCATTATTCCGAGCGCGCGAAAAGTGCAGAAACCACCTTGGCATGGTCCCATGCCCAGGCGCGTCCGGTGTTGGATATCGCCGACATTTCGTGTGCCGGTCTCGTTTATAATCCGCTGCACTTCATTTCTGTTAACCAGTTCACATTCGCAGACGATATTTTTCATATTCGCCAGCCTCTTGGAAAGGGGATAACCGCTCAACTCCTCCTGCCCGTCCAGCGGGATTTCCGCCGTTTCGCAGGCTTTTTTGAGCTTAAAGGAAGCCATTATGACATCAACCATCTTTTCCGCCATCAGACGGAATGTTGTAAGTTTACCTCCGACGATACTATACATGCCGTTTTGGTGGTCGATAATCTGAAAACCACGCGAAATTTCATGTGCGTCTATCTTCTTGGATTTGAGCAGCGGCCGGACACCCGAAAAAGCGCGAATAATGCGGGTGTTGTTGAAATGAGGAATCATCCGTCCCGCCTCGCTGATAATGGTATCTACCTCCGGCGACTCAATGCTTATTTTATCCGGGTTTTCCACCGCCAGCGATGTCGTTCCGGCCAAACATACGGCCTCATTGGGTACTATTATGTCACCATCGGATGGCGGTCTCAATCTGTTGATTACCATATTGGTCAGGCGGTGATTGGTGATGACCAAAGAGCCCTTGGCCAGGGTCATGGGTACTTCACAACCGGCAAGTGAGGCGATCATATTTGCCCATGCGCCGGTAGCGTTAACAATAATGTTACCGCGAATTTCCCTTTCTTCACCGGTTGCCTGATCTGTGGCTTTAATGCCTATACAACGGCCGTGTGATTTGACAATTTCCGTAACTTTGTGCCGTGTGAAAATAAGTCCTTCCCGCAACTGCGAAGTCCGAATATTAAGCATGCACAGACGGAACGGATCAATGGAACAATCGGGAACTTTGACCGCTTCTTCGATTTCGGGATTCAGGTTGGGAACCAGATCAATGGCCTTGGTCGAGGAAATGACTTCAGCAGGGATGCCTGCTTCTTCACAGCCCCGGAGAAATATTTCCCGGAAACGTTTAGAATCACCGGGCAGCCGGACGAACAGACCTCCTGTTTGTTCGACACATTTTTCGCCGATTCTTCTGAGGATCATGTTTTCATCGTAGCACTCCCGGGCGGCTATCGGGT
Source organism: Syntrophaceae bacterium (assembly GCA_003141615.1). Taxonomy (GTDB): domain Bacteria; phylum Desulfobacterota; class Syntrophia; order Syntrophales; family Smithellaceae; genus Smithella. The sequence continues at coordinate 3,029 of PLMV01000032.1, read as the reverse complement.
CGGTAACGACATATCTGCCGCCGCTGTGCAGCAGGCCATGGCAGGCGCCGGTGGCTCCTGCAGCGAAATCGCCTTTTTCGATGAGGCAGTGGGGAATACCGCGCAGCGCCAGATCTCTGGCAATGCCGCAACCGGTGGCTCCGCCACCTATAATAATAACATCAGTTTTAATCATGCTGTCTTATTTTTCTTCCTCCCAGTGCATGGCGCGGCCTACGGCCTTCTTCCAGTTATCATAGAGTTCCTTCCGTTTATCTTCGTTCATGCCTGGTTGAAACTTACGATTGACCTTCCGTCGCTCGGCAATCATTGATTGATCTTTCCAGAAACCTACCGCCAGGCCGGCCAGATATGCCGCGCCCATTGCCGTCGTTTCAATAATCTCCGGCCGCTCAACAGGAACCCCAAGAATGTCAGCTTGGAATTGCATCAGGAAGTTATTGGCGCAGGCTCCGCCGTCCACGCGCAGTTCGCACAAATCAATGCCGCATTCATTGCGCATCAACTCCAGAACATCCCGGGTTTGATAGGCAATAGATTCCAGTGTGGCGCGGATGATGTGGTTTCTCGTTGTCCCTCGGGTCAGCCCCAGAATTGCGCCCCGGGCATACATGTCCCAGTAAGGAGCGCCCAGTCCCACAAAAGCAGGAACAACATAAACGCCAAGGGAATCTTCAACCTTCGTAGCAAAATACTCGCTGTCTTTGGCATCATAGATGACTTTCAGGCTGTCGCGCAGCCATTGAATAGCCGCGCCAGCGATAAAAATGCTGCCCTCCAGAGCATATTCCACTTTATTTTTTACACCCCAGGCAATGGTGGTCAAAAGGCCGTTTCCCGAATGCACCAGCTTTTCTCCGGTCAGCATCAGCATGAAACAGCCGGTACCGTATGTGTTCTTAACCATCCCCGGCGTATAACAGGCTTGTCCGAACAGAGCCGCCTGTTGATCGCCCGCGTCTCCGGCAATGGGTATCTCCGCTCCAAATATCCGGGCATCCGTATTTCCGTAAACCGCACTAGATGGCTTCACTTCCGGCAGCATTGACGCGGGTATGTCGAGTTCTTTTAAGATTTTCTCATCCCATTTGAGGTCTTTGATATTGTAAAGCATCGTGCGTGAAGCGTTGCTGTAATCTGTTACATGTACCTTGCCCTTTGTTAAGTTCCAGATCAGCCATGTATCGATGTTGCCGAAGAGCAGTTCACCGTTTTGCGCCTTTTGCTTTGCCCCTTCCACATTATCGAGTATCCATTTTATTTTGGTTCCGGAAAAGTAGGCGTCCAGTACCAGTCCTGTATTTTCCCGTATATAATTTCCCAGACCACGGGTTTTGAGTTCATCACATATTCCCGAGGTGCGGCGGCACTGCCAAACGATAGCGTTGTAAACCGGTTTTCCCGTTTGTCTGTCCCATACTACTGTCGTTTCCCGTTGATTCGTGATGCCTATGGCCGCTATCTCTTCGGGCGTAATGCCCGTCGTCGCCAGAATTTCGCTCACCACGCCGCTTTGCGATCCCCAAATCTCCATAGGGTCATGTTCCACCCATCCCGCTTTCGGATATATCTGGGTAAATTCTTTCTGGGCTGCTTTTACGACATTTCCTTCGCGATCATACAGAATGGCCCGCGAACTGGTGGTTCCCTGATCAAGAGATAAAATATACGATTTCTCCATATTCGCACTCCTAATATTACAATGATGATTATACCGATAAAATTAGTATTGCATAATGCTTTGTATTTGGAAATAAAAAAGTAATACCAATTCGCTTGTAAGTTACCGGTAACTTACCGGTAAGGTAATAAGCTTATTTACTATGAGCTCCCCTGCGGGTTGCGCTTCCGGTCTTTGGCTAACATTGTTGGCAACGCAGCTCAGCTTATAACCTGAAGGTCACGCGTGCCTGGGGCGTCGTCGGCTTTCTCAACGTATGCCCAACGCGTGACCTTTAGGTTATTAGGTTATACGTCTCGTCGTCTCTCCCTTGTCCCCACTGAACTGCCGCCTCGTTATCCTTTGACCGGGTGTGCAACCAAAGGACGCGCAATAAGAACAACTTTTTTACCCTGCCGGGAAGTGACGCCGAACAGACGGCAACTTCCAACGGAAATGGTATAATTACCAAATTGCCTCAAATCAAGGGTAAGAATCCCAAAGCAAGCTTTGGAAACCCATTTCGCGGCAAGCCGTGGAACGTAAAGAGAAAAGACAGGATAAATAATCGGTGTTCTGGCAAAATGGCGGCGATAGCTTTGGAGAAAAATTACATTCCATGATGAAATAACGGCTTGGTAAGTATTTGTAAAAAAAGGGGAAAATATTATCTGTTAATAATAGTAAAATAATATAATTTTTTTCTTGACACAATCGCGAAGAGAGGGTAGATAACCTTTTCTGTTCGTCAGAAAAGTATTTGACAGTAAATTGAAATTCTCAATAAGTTCACCGATAGTATAATTCTTAGTTGTTGGATGCTTCCAATTATAACTGGTTGAACATTAAAGATTTTTGAAATTGTTCTTGACAAAAGAATCTGGCGGATTAGATTGTAAGTATAAATCTTGTTTTAAGATGGCTCTTTGGAAATTGAATAGTGGGAAAATGAATTTGTGGGTCCTATATATTTTTTTGAAATAACGCGAGAAAAAAGGAAGAGAAATCTTCCTTCTAGGATTAAAACTGGAGAGTTTGATCCTGGCTCAGAACAAACGCTGGCGGCGTGCCTAACACATGCAAGTCGTACGAGAAAGTCCGCTTCGGTGGATAAGTAAAGTGGCGCACGGGTGAGTAACGCGTGGATAATCTACCCTTAAGTCGGGAATAACTCATCGAAAGGTGAATTAATACCGGATAACACTGCATAACTACTGTTGTGTAGTCAAAGAAGGCCTCTGCTTGCAAGCTTTCGCTGAAGGATGAGTCCGCGTACCATTAGCTAGTTGGTAGGGTAATGGCCTACCAAGGTTATGATGGTTAGCTGGTCTGAGAGGATGATCAGCCACACTGGAACTGAAACACGGTC
>PLMV01000141.1 GCA_003141615.1 Syntrophaceae bacterium | reverse complement strand
GGGATGGCTGTTGATGAAGCTATTGAACAGTTGATGCGCATAGATCGGGAAATCGAAGCAAAGATATCTCTTTTAAACTCTTTTAGCCGGAATAAGCATGCCCCGGATATATTACAGAAAAAGCAATTAGTCTTTGAAGAAATCAACTTGAGCATTGATCAATTCAATGCTATTCGTCAAAAAGCCCAACTGCAATATTATTATCTGATTGTTACAAGAGAAGCACTTGGTTTGCGCCGGCATGAAATGATTCAAGAAATTTACCGGATTCCGGAAAAAAAGAAAAAATACAGGCAATTAAATGGATAGATACAAGAAGCAACGGACGCGGATGGTTGAAACGCAGATAAAAGCGCGCGCTATAAGCGACGTCCGGGTATTGAGAGCTATGAGTACCATCCCGCGGCATCTTTTTATTGACGAAGGACTGATTGATCAGGCCTATAATGATAGTCCTCTTCCTATTGATGAACATCAGACCATCTCGCAACCATATATAGTCGCGCTAATGACGCAGGCATTGGAGTTAAAGGGAAAGGAAAGAGTTCTGGAAATCGGCACCGGTTCCGGTTATCAAACAGCGGTGTTGGCTTCTCTGGCCGATCGTGTTTTTTCCATTGAACGCATTGCTTCTCTGGCGACAAACGCTCGCAAAATTCTTGATAAGCTTAATTATTACAATGTAGCCATAAGAGTCGGCGATGGCTCTTACGGCTGGAGAGAAGAAGCTCCTTTTGACGCGATCATCACTACAGCCGCAGCGCCGGAAATTCCTCAGTATTTGATCGAACAGCTTGCTGTTGGCGGAAGAATGGTTGTTCCTGTAGGCGGTCGCGATGTGCAAACCTTATATAAACTTACCTGTCCTGTTGAAAATCCGCAGGAAATTATCAAAGAGGATTTAGGCGGATGCCGCTTTGTCAGCTTAATTGGAGAAAGCGGATGGAAAAAATAAAATCTGCATTAGTGTCAGGTTTTTTTATTTTGCTGGTTTTGTTGTTAATTCTTTCTTGTTTTAGCCCGCAGATGCAAAAGACACAGGCGATGGGTGTCTATCATCGAGTAAAAAAAAATGAAACGGTTCGGATGATTGCCCGCGCTTATCATGTCAAATTACAAGATTTAGTAGAAATGAACAATATAACTGATCTCAATTCAATTAAAGAAGGCTCGGTTATATTTATTCCCGACGCCAATCAAGTAATTGATGATGTAATGGTCCATGTAAAAACTATGGATAATGCGGCAGGTGTAAAAACCAAGAAAGACATTTCCGGTAGTGTTAAAGCTATTGCGAAAAATCAAGATGTAAAAGAAGTAAATCCTGTGAAGGAGGCACCAGTTGCAGTTTATAAAAAAGAGGCTCCGCCTGTTATGCAATCTCCAACAAGACAACAGCCAAAAGTCACAGTTCATGAAAAACCTGTTCCGGCAAAGACCTTTCCGGAAAAAAATATGTCCGAAGGAAGAGTAGAATCAAAATCTAAAGTAAAAAACCATGAGGAAGAAATAAAAATAGATAAAAATAGATTTATTTGGCCAGTACGCGGCAGCGTGAAGACTAATTTCGGCATTCAGCCCAACAAGACTTACCATAACTGGATTAAAATTGTTTCTCCTGCGAGAACAAAAGTAAAGGCCGCGGCATCTGGAACCGTTATTTTCTCGTCCCAATTAAAAAATTATGGGGAAACAGTTATTATCCGACATAAAGACAATTTTGCCACGGTCTATACACATATGAAGAAAAGATATGTCAAAACAGATCAAAATATCAAGAAAGGGGAAACGATTGCGATAGTGGGTGAAACAGACGACGCAGGTAACGCATATATAAATTTTGAAATCCGCTTAAAGGGCAAAGCGCGCAATCCTCTATTTTTCCTGCCTTAATTTAATCTTTCCTCACTCTTGCCGAAAAATAAAGAATAGCTATATTAAAACTTATTCTAACTCTAAGAGGTAAAAATGAATAACTGTTTCGAACAGGGACCGATTCGTCCGCCCAGTGAGGCGACAAGCCTTTTAATTCGTGTAACAAGAAATTGTCCGTGGAACAAGTGCGCTTTCTGTCATACATACCGTGGCAGCAAGTTTGAACTAAGAAGTGTAGAAGAAGTTAACAAAGATATTCAAACGATGAAAGATATTGCCGATCAAATTGTCGGTTTTTCCTGCAAACTGGGAGAAGGCGGCCATGTTAATAGAAATGTGTTAAAGCAGATTTACAATAGTAACGTTTTTTGTAATGATTTTTTTCAAACTGTGGCGGGGTGGCTTTATTTCGGCGGCGAAAATGTATTTTTGCAGGATGCCAATTCATTAATTTTGAAAAACACCGATCTTTTAGCTATTCTTGATTTTCTACGGGAAAAGTTTCCCCAAATAAAAAGAATCACTTCTTATTGCCGTTCACACACAGCGGCGAGAAAGACCGTGAGTGAGTTTGAGCAATTAAAAAAAGCCGGTCTTTCCCGCATCCACATTGGTATGGAAAGCGGCTCTGACGAAGTTTTATCTTTAATTCACAAAGGTGTTACGGCCAGCGAGCATATTAAAGCAGGCCTGAATATTAGACAAGCAGGGATTGAACTCAGCGAATACATAATGCCAGGGTTAGGCGGAGCAAAATGGACTCGTCAGCATGCGTTGGAGACAGCCAGAGTCATTAACACGATCAATCCTGATTTTATTCGTTTACGCACGCTGCATGTTGTACCGGGCACTGGAATGGATGAGTTAATGAAAAAGGGTGAATTCCAACCGCTAAATGATGAAGATATTCTTAGAGAAATAAATTTATTTATCGAGAACCTGGATGTTCAGGGAACATATCTGGCCAGCGATCACATTTTAAATCTGCTGGAAGAATTGGAAGGAGAATTTCCCGCAGATAAACCCAGAATTTTATCGGCGATTAGAAGATTTTTTGAACTTTCCGCTGAAGACCGGCTTATTTTTCGCCTGGGACGGCGGAGTGGCGCATTAAGAAAACTTGATGATCTTGCCAACGAAGAAGCGTATTCGAGATTAAAATCGGTGGTTGATCGTTACACCGCAGAAGGCGGCAATCTTGAAGAAGATATAATTAAAACAATGAATAATTACATCTAAGCAATTACGGCTTAATGCGGACACGCAATCTTTTCGTGCCGCTCTTCACGTCGTGTATTTTGTATTCCGGTAAATATTTTATTGACACACAAGTTCTTCCTGCTTATACTTCTGCCCTCAAAAAGCGATGTTTTATCAAGTATCAAGTAATCGGCGCCTCGCCTCAAAATCGCTTGTGTGCTTTTACAGAACGGTAAAATATTCGGCACAATAACAAGTTCTGCTATGCATTACTAAAGGTTATGAACAATTTGAGGCATTTGAGTTATTTGATCAATTGATGAATTCATGCAATATTTTGATAAAATTTAAAACAATAATTCAGAGGAGACTATACGATGCGTGAGTGTGTAATTATCGATGGTGTGAGGTCAGCCAATTCCCGGGCCCACATCGAAAAGGGATGGTTTAGAGCCATCAGACCGGATGAGATTTTGACAAAAGTTTATGATGGGTTGTTTGCCCGTAACCCCACGGTAAAACCCGAAGATATTGAAGCCGTATTTGTCGGCTGCGCCAATATTACCGGCATGCAAAACGATATCGGCCGTATTTCCTGGCTGGCAGGAGGATTCCCGGAATCTGTCCCGAGCAACACTCTTACAATGCAGTGTCCTTCCGGCATGGCGGCTATTGAGCATGCTGCCAGAGCTATTGTATGCGGCGAGGGCGATACCTACCTGGCTTCCGGTGTGGAAGACATGCAGAAAGTTTTCATGGCCATGCATATGGATTTCCCTCCGCGTCTGCTCGAGCGATACAACATCATGGACATCCCCATGGGTTCTACTGCTGAAAAAGTGGCCGAGCTGTGGAAGATCACCCGGGACGATATGGAAAACATGGCTTTCTGGAGTCATAAAAAAGCCGATGCAGCCACCAAGGCCGGCAAGTTCAAGAAGGAAATAATCCCGATCGAAGGTCTTAAGGACGACGGCACGCCCTTCATGGTCGATACTGACCAGTGGATCCGTGGTGACATCTCCAGAGAGCAGATGGCCGGCATGAAGCCCGGCTTTAAACCGGATGGTCTTTTGACCGCCGCCACATCCTCGCCGCTCACCATCGGCGCAGCCGCCGTGATCCTGATGGAGCGCTCCAAGGCCGACAAGCTTGGCCTTTCATATCACCTCAAATATGAAGGCGGCGCCATGGCCGGTTGCGATCCGACCATCATGGGTATCGGTCCCATTCCCGCAGTCAAGAGGCTTCTGGACCGCAAGGGTATGAAGGTCAGCGATATCGATCTGTGGGAATTCAACGAAGCCTTCGCCAGCCAGACTTTGGCCTGCGTCAGGGATCTGGGTATTGCTCAGAATGCGCCTTTCGAAAACGTGAACGTCTGGGGAGGCGCGTTGGCGCTTGGCCACCCATTGGGCGAGAGCGGCTGCCGTCTCGTGGTCACCATGAACAATATCATGAAGACTGACTATCCCAAAGCCAAGTACGCTGTTGCTTCGCTCTGCGGCGCTTTCGGCAACGCCAATGCTATAATGTTCAGCAAAGTATAGATGCGATAATTTCTCATCTTACTGCTTTTGTTAATAAAGAGTATCAAGGGGGTCCTTTCAAACAAAAAGGGCCCCTTTTTTTTTCGATGCGTTAAGATTGCTTGTGCCCACGCTCTTTTTATGGCGTCATCTTTTTTTAATGAATAATTGCTAAAAACCTATTGTCAATTAGAACATCATGTTTTATATTATAATTAAGCATTTAAACTAATTTATGGTGGAAAGGAGATTTATATGAAGACATACGCCATTAAATATTTAGAACTAGCGGAGAAGCACGCAGAAAAAATGGCAAATAGATGGGCCAAGGATGTTCAGAACAACGCTAAAACACCAACCTATAAAGACCGGGATGAACAAAAAATTACCTATCAATGCGTCAGATTTTATCAAAACTTCAGTAAGATGTTTCTTGATGAAAAAATTACGGATGACGTATTGAGGTATTTTCGAAGTTATGCTCAGGAAAGTTATGCCATGGGTATCCCTGCAAATGAGACTATTTACGCGTTAATACTTATGAGACGGCATATCTGGTTATATGCAGAGTTCCAGGCAATATTCAGTTCAGGTATTGATCAACGGCAAGCCCTTGATACTCTGGGGCGGACAATTTTATTATTCGACTATGCAGTCTATGAGGTGACCAAAGAATACCAGGAACTTATGAAGAAGGAAAAAAGTAAAAAATAATGACACTGTAAAAAACCGTTTTCTTATATCAGCTTTAAGTTCAGAGAAAGGAGAATATTCTTATGATAGATTCTATTAAACTTCTTGATGTCACCGAACAAAACGCCGAGGAAATTGCCGAACATTGGGCAATAGATGTTCAAAAAAATAAAAGAACGACACATTATCAAAATATAAAAAAGGGGAAATTGATAATTTACGCCGTTGATTTTTACCGCAATTTGCGAAATTTGTTAACGGCTGATAATCGATTTGAAATGACCCAGGAATATTTTCAGAAATACGCTAAAAAATGTCACGAGATCGGGCTCCCATTGCAGGAAGCAATTTACGGATTAATACTGATGCGTCGCCACATGTGGTTCTATGCTGATTTTCAGGCAATTTTTATTGACGCGCTGGAACACCATCAGGCCATCGACAGCACTATGCGGATTATGCTCATGATGGACTACGCTGTATATGAGATCACACAGTATTACCTTGATAATATGCCAAATGAGTCCAAAAATAAGTCATAGGCAGGCGCAAATTTATAAAACATTATAATGTTTCTGAAGAACTATGTCCGATGTGTACGGGTTAGTTTTTTGATAAGAACTTCTTGGGACAAAGAGTAAAGATTTCGGTTTTGTATATCGAGGCAATCTCGACTACAAAATGCAGAGCGTAGAGCAGATGACTGCACAGGATTAATTCTCGGGGAAAACTTCCTGGAAAATGACTTTCAGTCATCCTATGTAAAATCATGATTTATAATTATATGTTTTATTACGATTATTGTAATGCATCGTAAAAATGAACAGAGAAAATCTTCAAATTTTATATAATATGTTGACAGAGGGGTTCTAGAGATGTATAAGAATGAAAAATGACTTTCAGTCATTAAAAATTAAGTTCCGGTACTTGTAATAAAAACAATGAATAAACGCTTATTATGTAACGAGCAAAAAATACAATAAAAAGAAAAAAGTAAGGAGGATTATATGGCGAGTCTTTGGATTGATTTAAGGGATATTAAATTCCAACTGTTTGAGGTCTTCAAGATAGGAGAGACATTACTTGGCAAGGGCAAATATGCGGATTATGATATCGATACGTGCAACATGGTTCTTGATCAGGCGGCAAAGTTCGCGGAGCAGGAAATTGCCCCCACCTATCCTGATGAAGTTCATCGTAAACCTGTCGAAGCAACATGGAAAGACGGGAAAGTAACAACACCTGAAGCTTATAAAAGGCTCTACAAGCTTTATTGTGAAGGCGGATATATGGCCACGGCTGACCAGCCGGAAGTAGGCGGTCAGGGATTCCCGGCAATAATAGGAGCGGCTTTAGCCAACATGTTCCTGTCCTGCAACCAGGCGTTTCTTATGTATCCCGGTCTTACCCACGGCGCGGCACGCCTGATGGAGGATTACTTCCAAAATCCCCTGCGTAATATTCTTCTGGAAAAAATGTATACAGGTGAATGGTCCGGAACCATGTGTCTGACCGAGCCGAGCGCCGGTTCCGACGTCGGAGCTTTAAAGTCAACGGCAAAGAAGAACGCAGACGGAACCTATTCAATCGTCGGTACCAAGTGCTTTATTTCGTCCGGTGACCATGATTTAACCCCGAACATTATTCACCCTGTTCTTGCAAGAATCGAAGGTGATCCACAAGGAACCAAGGGCATTTCCATTTTCATGGTTCCCAAAATCAGATTCAACGAGAAGGGCGAACTTGGCGAACCGAACGATGTTCAATGCGGCGGCATCGAAAGCAAGATGGGTATCCACGGCAACGCCACCTGTACGCTTAACTTCGGCACCGACGGCAAATGCATAGGCTGGCTTATGGGTGAGGAGCGTCAGGGCATGCCGATCATGTTCCACATGATGAACGAAGAACGTCAGGGCGTCGGCATGATGGGCGCATCCCTTGCAGGCGCGGCTTATCTCCATGCCCTTGATTACGCTAAACAGAGGATTCAGGGAGCGAACATCATAGAAATGGCTATGAAGGTTGAAAACCCCAAGGCTGTTCCTATCATTCAGCATCCGGACGTTCGCAGAATGCTTCTTAAAATGAAATCCGTTTCGGAAGGCATCCGTGCCTTGTGTCTGTTCTGCTACTTCTGCATGGACAATGAAATGAACGCCGTGCTTTCTGGCAATGAGGAACAGAAAGAATACTGGCATGGCATGATTGAAGTTCTCACACCACTGGTCAAATCCTACGGCACAGAAATGGGCATGACGGTTTGCGACCTGGCTGTGCAGACTTATGGTGGTTACGGCTTCTGCCGTGAGTATCCGGTTGAGCAGATGATGAGAGATCAGAAGATCAATATGATATATGAAGGCACCAATGGTATCCAGGCGATGGATCTGCTGGGCCGCAAACTTGGCATGAAGAAGGGTCTTTATTTTATGAACGTTATCGGCATAACCCAGGAAGCTATTGCCGAGGCCAAGGGAATTGACGTTCTTAAGGCAGAAGCGGTTATCGTCGAGAACGCTTTGAATGCCTGCGCCGAAACAGCTTTGGCCTTCTCCAAGATGCTCAGGACCGTTCCTTTTGTTCCGTTAATCGGCGCAGCTGATTATCTCAACTGTCTGTCCGATGCTTTTGTCGGTTGGCTGCACATCAGAATGGCTTCTGAAGCCGCCAAAAAAATTTCCGACCCAGCAACGGGCGAACAGGATAAAGCCTTCTACCGTGGAAAGATTGAAAGCGCCAAGTTCTTCATTAATCGCATTACAGGGCTTGTAATTCCCAAGCTGGAAAATCTGAAGAAGGATGAACAGAGTGCTATGAATATCCCTGAGGAATCATTTGCTGTCTAGGAAAATCTTTTTTGCAGAGTAACTTGCAAGCGGGGAGGCGTTAAAACCTCCCCGCTTTTTTTATCCCTGTTTTCCGAATTCTTGGGGCTGTTCAAAAATGTTCAGATGCAAGGCGCGCAAAAGACCGAACCGCGAGGCGTATAACCTAAAGGTCACACGTATGGATATACGTTGAGCGGTGCGGTTTGTAGCGCAACACAGCAGACCATGTGCCCTTCAGGGTATGAGCGTTTTTCAACAGCTGCCCCCTTGACCTATTTCCTAAATTATGTCACAAGAAATTATGCGCAAGAGAAAACAGCAAGCTCAATTGCAATCAATAGGCGAAGTTTTATTTTCGGTCTTAAAAAAGAAGGGCATGACCTCAAAAATCGAAGAAAATGCCCTGCTGAAACTTTGGCCAAAAGCTGTAGGTCCTCAAATTGCTTCGAAAACACAACCCGATTGTTTGAGAAACGGCACCCTGTTTGTTAAAACAATTTCTTCTGTCTGGGTGCAACAACTTCATTTCATAAAAGAAGAAATTCGCAGCAAATTAAACGAACTCTCCGGAAAATCGGCCATAAAAGAAATTCGCTTTCTGGTTGGCCACACGCTTGTTCAAGAAAAAGCAAAAGATAATGTTTCTTTAACAAAAAAAACAATATTGAAAAAAAGAGACAAAGAAATGATTGCTGAGTGCACAGATACTTTAGCCGACCGTGAATTGGCCGACATTTTCAAACGTGTTATGCAAGTGGAAATCAGTCGCCGCCGTCAGCGGGAAAACGAGAAAGTTCAGTGAAGATGCCAGCCATCTCCTCTGTATAATTTTTATTTTGATCATAGATAAAAAGCGGCGGTGCCATTTTCAGTTCTTCACGGCCGCCGCTCTTCCCTTCCACCAAAGCGAACTCCGCTTCAGATAAATTATCAGAAAACACCAGCCTCATTTTTTTTGGCTCAATGTCACAATCCCGAAAAAGATAAACGAGTTCAACTAATCTTTTCGCCGGATAAATAGTAAAAACTCTTCCCGCAGGTTTGAGTAAATATTGTGCCGCTTTTAGAAAATCTTTTAAAGAACCGTTTATTTCGTGGCGGGCGATGGCTTTTTCCGGATGCGGATTAATTCTGCCGGAATTTATTTTTCGATAAGGCGGATTAAATATCACTGTATCAAACGAATGCGCCAAAAAAATATCTTTTATTTTGCGTGCATCACCGGCGAATATTTTGACGCGGCTATCCAGACCATTGAGTTGTGTGTTTTTTTGCGCCAGCAACGCAAGGTTTTCCTGAATTTCTAAACCGGTACAATTAACGTGTGGGAAGCGCTTTGCCAGAATAAGAAGAATAATGCCGCTGCCGCATCCTAGATCAATAGCGCAGGTACGCGGTTTTAAGGAAACAAAATGGGCAAGCAGAATCGAGTCTAGAGAAAATCTGTATCCTTTTTTCTTCTGGAAAACCCGTAAATGCCCATCAAGGATTTTATCAAGTGTTTCTTCTTCCATCATTTAGATATTGAAAAATATTTTTTGCCTTAGTCCAGTTTATGAGTAAAAATACCGCTGCGCAATTTCGGCTCAAACCACGTCGATTTGGGCGGCATAATCGCTCCCGCGTCGGCAACATTTATTATTTGCTCCATGGTTGTGGGATAAAGAGAAAACGCCACGGCAAATCCTTCTTTGTTCACCAGTTTTTCCAGTTCATCCATGCCTCTTATGCCACCGATGAATTTGATACGGTCATCTATACGTGGATCTTTAATACCCAAAACAGGATCCAGCAGGTGTTCCTGCAATATGGCCGCATCCAGGCTGGCCACGGGATCACTTTCGTTATACATCCCTTTTTTAATCGTTATTTTATACCACTCACCGCCTAAATACATCCCGAAATCATGAAGCTGCTGCGGCGATCTTGCCGTGAAGTTTTTACTGACTGTAAAGCAGGAACTGATCTTTTCGATAAATTTTTCCGGAGTCAGGCCGTTCAGGTCTTTGACGGCACGGTTATAATCCATGACCTTAAGTTGAGTGTGAGGAAAGAATACAGCCAGCACCGATTCATATTCTTTTACAGAACCTGCTGATTTATCCTGACTGCGTCTCACTCTGGCAACGGTAGTGGCTGCGGCTGCGCGATGATGACCGTCGGCAATATAAAGGGCATCGACATCACGAAATTCTTTTTTAATTTCTTCAATTTGTATGGCATCAGCTACAATCCAGACTGTGTGAATAACACCATCATCGGCAGTGAAATCATATTCAGGAGTGCCTGCCATTATTTTATCGACGATCTTATTTAAGTTTTGTCGTTCCCGATAACTTATAAATACAGGCCCGGTCTGAGCATTGACTGTGCTTACATGATTAATGCGATCTTCTTCCTTGTCTTTTCTGGTCAACTCATGTTTTTTGATTTTTCCGGCATCGTATTCGGCGGCGCTCATCAAGCCGACAATTCCTGTTTGCGCACGGCCACTCATTTTCTGCTGATAGATATAAAAGCAAGGCGATTCATCCTGCAGAAGGATTCCCTTTTCCTGCATTTGAACAAAGTTACGTTTTGCTGTCTGGTAAATCAGATCATCGTCGCTTTTCGTCTGATCGGGCACATCAATTTCCGATTTTTCTACATGCATGAAGCTCAACGCATTGCCGGAAACCGCTTTTTGGGCTTCTTCTCTGGTCATAACATCATAAGGAAGAGCCGCTACCTGAGATACAAATTTTTGCTGCGGCCGAACCGCCTTAAAAGGTAAAACTAAAGCCATAATTAAATCTCCTATATTGATTAAATCTACTCTTGCGTGACTGATAACATACTGTCATAATCTATACAACTCAAAAATAATTAAAGGNNCAGATGATTATCGAGGATTATACCGGAGATTTTGCCACACGCATGCGTAAACTCGACGGTCTTCTTTCCGGCAAGAATGATTTGATCCTTGTGGGATCAAGCTATGGAGGATTAATGGCCACACAATATGCTATAGACAACGAAAACAAGGTAAAAAAGATGATTCTACTAGCGCCCGCTCTGAACCTTCCGGAATTCAAACCTCCCGTGCATACTAAGTTACCTTTGCCGGTTATTATCTATCATGGAACAGATGATGATGTAGTTAATCCGCAAATTGTGAAAAAAATCGCCTTACAATGTTTCAGCAATCTGCAACATCATCTGGTGGACGATGACCATTCCCTACGTAAAACTTTTCCTGTTCTCGATTGGAAAAATCTCCTTCTGATAGATTAATTTTTCAAAATACTTCATAATTACAACAATCGCAATTTGCCGTAAATTACCTTGACAATCTTTAGTCTATACCTTAATCTCCTATCAAATTTCCCGGATCCATAATATTACTCATGTATTCTAAAAAAATAGTTATTCGCTATACTCCAGACATTGTTCAACAGCCGGTAATTTATCAGCTTGTTAAACAATACAACCTTGTCTTCAACATTTTAAAAGCAAGGATTTTTCCTCGCCGCGAAGGCGTTATCGTCCTGGAGTTAAGCGGTCTAAAAGAAAATTTTGATCACGGCATTCGTTATTTAAAAGAAATGGGGCTCAAGGTAGAACCCCTATCCAAGAGCGTAAACCAAAACGTTGATAAATGCGTTCACTGTGGCGCCTGCACAGCTTTTTGCCCGACAGGGGCGCTGGCCTTTGAAAAGAAATCATTTAAAGTTTTATTCGATCCCGAAAAATGCAATGGCTGCGAGCTTTGCGTTTCCGCCTGCCCCGTCCGCGCCATGGAAATCAATCTCCTTTAAACAGATTTTGTGTCCTTCTTTATATACTGTGTAATCATCATTTAAACGAATAGAAAGAAGTGTGTTCCTAATAAATGAGAACATTACTTCCTGAAAGAGAGTGTTTGATAAAATTTAGTGGTATACTCTATTTCAAATAGTAATCTTCAATATAACTGCGGCATATAAACTATGGTGAATGAGTGGGGGTGTTATACGGATACGAATAATATCGTAAGTGAAAAATGTAAAAAATGGTTGATAACGTTTTAAAATTGAATTACTAGATACAAACCACACAGTATTTTCTCAAGATATTAGATTGTAAATATTGCAAAGTTTGGAGTTTTAGTAACGATACTCAGAGACATTGTTATGTGCATATTTCTAACGTTCAGCAGGTTTGATGAAATAAAATGATGTTGCAACGCTATCGAATAATTTGTGCAGTTAATCTAATCACATGAGTAGATGGTATGTCTAAATAATTAATTGGATGGAGATATTAATATGAAAATGCCGGCTGTATGTCACACCTGTAGAAGCAAAACTTGTATTAATAGCATACCAGGTATCGTCGATGTATGTCAATATGGTGTAGCTTATTACAATGTTAATGGGCAATGGGACTCATTTGTGAAAAATTCAACATTAGTTCCGTTGCGTCATCTTTCCAGAAATTTGCGACATGAAATAAATCGAGTTATAGCGCTTATTCAAACGCAAGCAAACATTATTAATCCAATGATGACTAAAGTATCACTAGATTTTGACAATCCTGCAGATAGAATTTATGCGTGCACATTAATGATAGATTATTTTATAAAAATGATTGCAGGTGTTCATGAATTTCATCCATCTAGGCTTGAGTTGCAAAAAACGCAGTATAATTTAGAGGAACTTGTTAAGAAACTTTACAATACGTATGGTCTTATAAAAAATATTTCTCGTCAGAGAAATTTGAGCTTAGAACTTGATGGATGTGAACAAGTAAATATTGGTTTTTTGCCAGGTCTTCTTGAAAGTGTAATTGCAGCCATCATAGATAACGCATGGAAGTATTCAGTTGATGATTCCACATTGAAAGTTACCGTAGAGAATATTGAAAAAAACCTTGTTAATGTCTCATTTTCAAATAAGTCATTCATATTGCCAGATGATCTGCAAATATTTAATTTGGGAGTTAAAGCAAAAGAAGATGGAGAAGGTTTTGGATATGGGCTGTATTGGGCGTCCATATTAATGGATCATTACAATCACAATAAATTTTACGATAAAGATAGAAAACATATGTCTGAAATTGAACATACACAGATACCTATTGATGATAAACTAGCAACTCATATTTTTAAAATCAGGAACATTGCCACTATTTAATTGAGGAGAGTTATTAATGAATGAAAGTAATTTGTTAAAGTTGGGTAAGTGGATTCTCGAAATAGGCAAATTTAGAATATGTATAGTTGATGACGAAGAAGTTTATTTCCCTCCTCTTTCGTTACATATGGCAGATTTAGCAGGATATGGCAAAATTGAAAGGCATATGATTATTGATGAAAAATTATTGACCGATTTGATAGAGAATCCACGTGATGTAGTTATTCTTGACATTATAAATGTATGCGATAAAAAAATTGCTAAAGATGGATTGGCGATTGCAGACTTATTATATAAAAGGACAAAATCATACATAGTAATTAAATCAGCACATTCATATGTGGTTGGACAATGGCACAAGTCTTATGATTACATTATTTCAGATCCTAATATGCTTGCGCTTGACTTTGTAAAAGAATTAAACATTATAGTAGAAGATTACCTAAAGAGAAAAACGAATTTTTATGGGAAGATCTTAATTAAGATAGGTTTTTTTATGATACGGAAAGCAAAAATGCCCGATATTAGCTTTTAAGTTGTATAAATAATTTTTATTCTGCCAATGCATCCTAATATTAAGGATAAGAAGGGAACTCTGATTAATAAGTAAATATGGAGAGCGCCAAATTTCTTGCAACTTGAAAAGATAGCTGTGGCAACCCGTGACAAGGGACAAAATAAAATTTATAGACAAACAAGGAAATCCAGCTGATTTTTTACTCTTTTTCAATTGGTAATCTTTAGTTTTTCCCGTTTCATGAATCTATTGACTTGTAGGTGTAACAAATGATCAGACTTTTCTTTCCGCATTTACTTCCCCTTAGCTTTCAGATGATCTGAATTGTAGTGTAAGTGCCAGTTAGACGGCATGCTGGAAAATTTTTACAAAACCAGCCTCATTGAATTTTGCAATGCCCTTTCAGTGCCGTTATATCATCCACCGCAATCTCAGCTGCTTTCATTGATGGCACGCTTTAGTTTCCTCTGGTAAATCCAATTCTTAATAATCGAGCGCGGTTCAATGCCGAAATAAAACCAACTCCATAACACGGCCGACTGGAGGATGTCGGAGAGCATGCGGGCACGGGATATCCGAAAAGGATATTGTTCACGGATTTTCCGGGCATCCTCAAATGTCTTGACCACGACGGTCCTGCCGTCCTTGCCGGGCACAACAATTCCTCCCTCTCGGAGGAGTTTTAATCGTTTAGCTGATTCCTGGATAGTGGGCCCGCATACCAGTGCGCACTGCCCGCAGGTGAGCACGTTTGGGTTTTCAATTTGAATCCCCAGGTATTTCTTTATCAAGCCGGACTGAACCTTGCGCTGTTCGAGCTCGTCTTGCGGAAGGTCTTCATGCCGCCGTACGATTTTCCAATCGTCTATCCATTCCTCGGGATGCAGTTCGCAGCCGATACTGCGAATGAGTTTATACCGTACCGTTGAATCGCCCACCGATCCGCCTTTCATAAGAAGCTTCTTCCTGATGTTCTCTTTCTTCGGATCCTGCTCCCTTCCCACCCAAGAGCTGATCCAGTGCTTGCCCCAACTGGAAAATTTTTTATCCGGGGACAGACTGTGGAGGCCGAAGCAGGAAGCGTTGCACAAATCGATACTCCTGCGTTTTCCCCGTGGATGAAGCTTGCCGTTCAAGAGCACATACTCTTCCTTTTCCATCTCAAACATTTTTACCGGGCAGGCCTTGTCGCAGATAAGACACTTTTTGCAGTATTGATCGATGAAATATCTCGGTGGAAGCAGAGGATCACTTTTGAGCACCGCATCGGTCACCACGGTGGAAAGATAGACGGCAGCGCCGTACTCTTTGGTCATAACATTTCCGGACATCCCCTGCCCCGCTATCCCGCTGACAATCGCGCCAAAGCGATGCGAAAAGCTGGGGTGCGTGGAATACACATCCAGAGAACGCCGGTAGCTGTTATTTGTAGGGACTGCCCGGGCCCTATAGCCCAGTTCGCACAGGTAATCCGCAAGTCGTTTTGCAATGTGGTGGATTTTCTGGTTGCCGATCAGCTGGTCGGTGTTATGCGTGACTGGTGTCTTTTTGGATAAGAAATCATATATGGCACTCACATCCATGGGCATGGCAAAACATACTATGGATTTTGCCCCGCGCATTGTATAGGTGGGGTCAAGAGAAGGTGGGCCATCCATCCGTTCAGGGCCGGCGATGCCGATTACCTGCACTCCCTGATTTTTTAAAAAACTTCGGATATCTTCCTCAATGTCACTCATTGTAATTCTCCTGTTCCTGATTTTAAAGTAATCCTGCACTCATGGATTATTAGCTGACTTCATACCATGTTCTCATGAGCGCGCAATAGTTCATATCAGGTCTTTGCTAAAATCCTTACCAATAGTGGTGCTTTTCAGCTTTAAGCCTGACAGAGCAGCGGCTGTAACACCCAGGTCTGCAATGCGAATGGGCATGTCATTTGTTCCTGTCTTCCCACCGGGTATCGAGATCGCAGCAACGATAGGGAGCGTATCAACCGATCCGTGGCCGCCATTATACACTCGCCAGGGAGGAGCCCATGTGGGCGCTTTGATGCCGACATTGGGAATCTGCCCGTTATACACAGGAATCTGCCAGCCGTTTTTCGCCA
>PLMV01000084.1 GCA_003141615.1 Syntrophaceae bacterium | reverse complement strand
CAGGCGGATATTTTAACCAGGATCTCCCCGGCCCCAAATACAGGTTTAGGCAATTCAACCATTTTCAGAGGCTGTTTGTTTTCTTTTAAACTGGTTATCTTCTCTAAGATTGCCGCTTTCATTGAGTCATCATTCCATCAACTAATTCAACCTGGTAGCGGGTGGCATTAAAGTCGATTTTACTTCAACCCTTCAGGGCGGCAGGCAACTCCAGTTGCACATCCACCGGCTGAACATATTTTTCAACGATTTTTTGCGTCGAAGTCACTTTGAGTTTGTCAAATAAAAAAGTGAATTGTTTTTCCAGTTCAGCGCCCAATTCATTGCGCGTCTGGGCCGGCAGATGCCACATTTCCAGTTTGAACGGACCAAAACCTTTTTTACGTGTCTTGTAGATAAACTGTTCCTCGGTATCCTTTTCTTTCCATTCGTCTTTCATTTCATTTTTAAAATATTCGTAAATTTTTTCTCTTAAATTTTTGGGGAAATTAGAACTATCGTAAATAATATTTTGAAAACCGGTAGCCAGATGAATTTCGGCCGTGCCCATAGCCGGAAATCGATCGAAGGCTTCATCGGGAAGAGTGGATGCGCCGTGCTGGACGGCTCCGGAAAGGCCGTATTGAGAGCGCGCCAGTTCAGATAACTTTTGCAAAACTGCAAAATCAATTTTAACTTTGGCCACACTGCCGTCCGCCAGAGGAACTCCTCCATGCGTTGTTCCCGTCTGGACGCTGATTTTGCTTATACCTTTAAGTGATTCACCGCCCTTTTTGAGTTCTTCCAGATATCCTTCCATAAAAGCCTGCAGTTCTTCCACAGTGCTGTTTTTCCCGCCGACCTCGCCGATTTCGCCGCCTACGGATACGGTAATTCCTTCAGGCTCCAAATCGCGAATCATAGTGGTAAGCTCAGCCGCTAGGCTGTAGTTTATCTTTTGCTGTTCTTTGACGGTTGCTTTTGTTAAGTCCACCAGAGTGGAAGTGTCGATATCAATATTGTAAAATCCGGCTTCAATTGCTTCCCAAATTAAATTTTTTACCGCTTGTGTTTCTTTAGCCGCATCAGCGGCAAATTTCTTGGCATTTATTTGAAAATGATCTCCCTGCAGAAAAACCGGTCCATTATACCCGGTCTTGATCGCGGCGGCAGTTACAGCACAAATATATTCAATCGGTCTCTGCAAAGTATAGTCAATTTCCGAACGGGCAATTTCGAAAATAACCGGGCCTACCTGCCCTTTAATTGCCGAGCGAAAAACAGCTTGAGCCGCATCGTAAGTCAGCCCCCGGATATTAATCGCCGGAACCGTGAATCCCTTTAGCTCTCCCCTTCCCATCGCCTCATAAAGGGATTGAATCGAAGCGGACATAATACCACATGCAACGCCGGCGCGGCGAATCAGCCAGCGGGCGGCTTCCTGAGTTGCCTGATCGGAACTAAACACCGCCGTGTAAATCAAGTCATCAATCAACGTGCTTTTAAGTTTTGCTTCATCCAGAATGCGAACATCATTGCCATCCAGTTCCACGATTTTCGCACATTCATTTAGTAATTGCTTCTTGTCTTCGCAAATCATAATTACTCCTCGCAATATGTACTATGATAAGAATTTTTTCGCCATTTGCACTTCTGTAACGCTGCCGATATAAACCGGCGAAAGCTGATTAACATTTTCTACTTTTATAGACAAAATGTCTTGATTGCCGTCGGTCGCCAGGCCTCCGGCTTGTTCCATAATAAACGCCATGGGCTGCAATTCAAACAGCAAGCGCAACTTTCCCTGGGGAGATTTTTTTAAAGCGGGATAAGTAAATACGCCGCCTTTTTTTATCAGGATTTGATTAATGTCGGGAACAAAACCGCCGCTGTACCGCAATTTGTAGCCGTCTTTTTCCAGCCGTTCGACAAACTTAAGATGTTCCGGCGTCCAGTCACGGCGCAGTCCACCCGGCGAAAAGATAGAGCCTTTCTCCTTCAGTCTGATATTTTCCTGAGATAAAACATACTCGCCTTCACGATCGAGAACAAATTCATGCGCGCCCTTTCCTGCCGAATAAATCATCGTAATCAGCGGACCATAAGTAATGTAAAGAGCGGCTACCATTGTTTTTCTGCCAACATCCAGGATGGATTCTTTATGAATGCCAATAATAGTTCCGATAGCCAAATTTGTATCGATGAGTGATGAACCATCCAGCGGATCGGCCGTTACAATATACTTTTCTTTACCCGTGCCGATCTTAACTATATCTTCCAACTCTTCCGAAGCGTATTCCCGCACGAAACCGGAAAATTGCAACTTGTTTTTCAATATTTCATCGGAAATACGATCCAGAGCCAGTTGGTCTTCACCATAAACATTTTGGAATCCGGCAAGTTTTCTGTTGGATTCATGAATTCTTGCGGAAATATATTTACCAACAATGGCAATTTGCCAAATAAGGCGGCGCAATTCCACTTCCACGCCTTCCAGCCACATATGCCGTCTTAAATCAATCATGTTTCTTGTGTAATCGCTAATTCCTTCTCCCATCTTATCCTCCTTTTTTTGTAGAAAAATCTATGGGTTACGGCCACCATTCTTGCGTAAGTAAATATAGTTCAACTAACTTCAATTAGTTGTTCTGCTCATCATTCTCCATTGAGTCAATCGCGCTTATTATTAACCAATATTTATTACCATTACAAGCAAATATTTATAAAGATATTATTGCTTAGACAACTAAACGCCGCGTTAAATACATCCTGATTATTTCGGGTAGCCGACTGTCTGCGACAGAATGATCTTTTGATTATCACGAAGCTGCATAGCTTTTGCCAGAACATCTCTATCGATCGAACCTCTGACGACCGTTGCCAGACCTTCCGAAGCGCAGTATAAATAAACATTCTGCGCAATGAACGCCGTATCCGCCGCCGAATAGGAATTTCTTTCCTCTGCGTTAGCGCCGCCCATTCTGGAATAATCGGCAACATATATCAAATTTACAGGCGCTTCTTTTACAAACTTTTGCTTGCCCGTCAGCACCCGGATATCCTGTTTGATAACCGGTTTCAAAACGTGCTCTTTGGCATTGTATAGATAGAGGCCGTCGGCCATGGCAACATAGACATCAATTTCCTGCCAATTCACGGCAGAAGGAGCGGTGCGCCGCCCTGACTCCGGCCTGTTAATTCCACAAGCGGCCCAGAGAAGATTAGAAAGAACTTCCACCGATAGTTTTTTTGTGCTGAAATCCCTTGATGATTTTCTTGCCTGCAGAGATTGCATTAACGATTTCCCGCTATTCAGATTTGGCGGCGGCAGTTTGATGGGTGATAATTCCGCTGCCCATGATCCTGTAATAAAAGAAGCTATAATTAACGCTACCGTGCCTGTTAAAAATGATTTCTTAAACATGATAAGTCCTCCTGATCTTCTAAAGAATCTTTAATATTATCTTACCCCGTAATCAATTCCATCACAATCATAAAAATCTCTGCTCTTTTCCAGCTTTTTCGGGCCATTCTTCATTTTCATCTTTTGTATTTTCCTCCATAACGACACGCATCACTGGTGGCCGAAAGCCGTCCGATAGATGCGATGGTTAGCCATACTAAAGATTGGAATAGGCTGCATTTATATGTCGAGGTGCTTCCAGTTCATATGGTTAACAATTAATATATGTAATCTTAATATGCCGGTTTGAAAAAACTATTCGTTGATTTTTGTATTTTGTACGCCAATATTTGATTAAAATCAAATAATTATTACTGAAATCTTACATAAAGAAATGTTCATTATCAGGAAAAGGAAAAGCAATAGTTGTGCTGCCGTAAGGACCATTGACAAGCTCTCAATAATTTGTTACACGTAAACACGTGATAGCTAATTTTTTTATCATACTATTCCTATAAAAGGAGGATTAAATGGAACGACAAAATATAACGCTTGCCTTGCCCAAATCTCTTTTAAAAAAAGCAAAGTCAGTGGCGGCAAGCGAGGACAAATCCATAAGCCAGCTTCTGAAAGAGACTCTGGAAAAAAGACTTAGGACTGAAACTAATTTCAAATCGGCAAAACGCAGGCAATTAGCTCTTATGAAACAGGGTTTCGATCTGGGAACCAAGGGGCATATTAAAGCAACAAGGGAAGCTCTGCATGAAAGAAGATAATGTCTTTCTTGACACCAATATTTTAGTTTATGCCTATGATGTNNGGCGTTCTCAGCATTCAGGTTTTGCAGGAATTTTTCATTAATGTCACAAAAAAAATCCCTAAGCCTTTGGATATCAAAACAGCCAGAGATATTATTCGAGATTTTCTTCTGTGGGAAGTGGCCGATAACGACGGAGAATTAATGTTAGCGGCCATAGATGTTCAGATGAAATATCACTTTTCTTTCTGGGATTCGCTCATTATCGCCGCTGCTATTAAAAGCGGTGCATCCATGTTGTTGACTGAAGATTTAAACAACGGACAGATCATTGACGGTGTCTTGATTAAAAATCCTTTTATGGCATAAAAAATTACTTAATTCATTCCGGTATTTTACTTTTTGTTCATAATTGCCAGGGCAATTCGTATTTTGGAATAATCAATTCGTTCATTCAGATAATCGAAGATGGGTTTCAGTGCGCCGCCGGTATTGCCTAAAACTTCGATAGCTTTTTGAACTTCATTTAATTCTTTATCGCTTATAAATTGACGAAGATTTATTTCAAATCCTTTTTCATACATAATAACTAAATGCAGAAGAACAGTATTAGGTGATAGTTTGCGCTCTTCTGCAATTTGCTCCAGCGTTTTACCCTGACTGAAAAGCTCGTGGGTTAAAATGTATGTGGCTCCTTTTATTTTGTTTCCTTTGGCAGCTTCATCGCGCATGAATCCTAATATTTCATCGAGAAACAGTTGTCCGTAAGTGGCAAATTTTTGCTGGCCCACACCGCTCACGTTCATCATTGATGGTTTATCAGTCGGCATTTTTTCAGTCATGTCCTGCAGGGTTTTATCGCTGAAGACAATGTAGGCAGGAATGTTATTTTGGTCGGCAATGGTTTTGCGTAGTTGTCTGAGACGTTCGAACAGCGCTTGATCAGCCAATACTGTTTTCGCAGGCTCTTTAGGTAAAACCAGATCTTCGCGGCTTTTGTAAGGTCTGTATTTTACGAGCATGACATTGATCTTGTTTTTCAGAACCAAATGACTTAAGGCATTTAACTTGAATGTATATCCCTCATCATAAGCAATATCAACATACCCTAAATTGAGTATCTGAAAAATATAATCCGCCCATTCCTCGGCTCTTATATCTCTGCCTGCGCCCCAGGTTTTAATTTTGTCGTATCCTTTTTCTATAACTTGCCGGTTATGTGAACCTCGTAAAATATCAATCAGAAGAGTAGAATTTATTTGTTCCCCGGTGCGCGCAATTGCGGAGAGCGCTTTTTGCGCAATGATGGTTCCATCGAATTTCTTGGGCGGATTTTTACAGACATCGCAATTACCGCAATCTTTGGTAATTGTTTCATTGAAATAGCTTAACAAAATTCGTCGGCGGCAGCTTTCCGCTTCAGCATATTGTTTCATCCTTTTGATTTTTGCATCCAATAATTCCCTGCGCTCCGGCGTAGCTTCGTTCAACATTTCGGTTTGCATCATTACATCGGCATAGCTGTAAAAGAGTATGGTATCGGCAGGCAAACCGTCTCGACCGCAACGGCCGATTTCCTGATAAAAGCTTTCAATGTTTTTAGGCATATTGTAATGAATTACCCAGCGGACATTTGATTTGTCGATTCCCATGCCAAAAGCCACCGTCGCGCAAATAATTTGAATTTCATCTCGGATAAATTCATTTTGTGTCCGACTACGGTGATCATTATCCATCCCGGCATGATAATGCTTTGCTTTGTAACCTGATTTACTTAGATTTTCAGCAACGCTTTCCGTGCTTTTACGGCTAAGACAATAAATAATTCCGGGCTGCTTGCGATGAAGTTTGAGAAAATCGGTTATCTGTCGCATGCGCTTTAATCCCGGCCGAACAGTAAGGCTGAGATTCGGTCTGTCGAATGATGCCACAAAGGTTTTTGTTTCCGGTATGCGTAATTGAGACAAAATATCGCGGCGAATTACACGGTCGGCTGTAGCTGTAAGCGCGATGAGCGGAACGTTTGGATATCTTTTTTTCAGGATGTTTAATCGCTTATATTCAGGCCGGAAATCATGTCCCCAGAATGAAATACAATGTGCCTCGTCCACTGCAAACATTGATACTTTTAAGCTGCCCAGCAATTCGGTAAAACCTGCGGAGCTTAAACGTTCCGGTGAAATATATAATAATTTTAAGGTTCCTTTTAAACTTCGTTCAATAATAAGTTTTTCTTCTTTGTCAGATAAGGAACTATTGAGAAATTCTGCCGCGATTCCGTTTGCTTTAAGCGCCTCGACCTGGTCTTTCATCAATGAAATTAAGGGCGAAATTACTATCGTGACACCGTCAAACATTAACGCCGGAATCTGAAAACAGACTGATTTTCCTCCACCTGTAGGCATTAAAACCAGTGCATCATTAAGTGAAAGCACATGGTCTATAATTTCCGCCTGTAATGGAAAAAACGAATCGTAACCGAAATATTTTTTTAATATTTGTTTTTTTATCATGCAATAATTAGACTTTGTCTTAATTTATAATCTTTTGTTTTTTGCATTCTCCTCCATAACATACGGCTAAGCAAGAGCAAGCTTTTCCGGGCGATCCTGTGCACGGACTTGTTCGACAGTTTTATTCTTCGGCTGGCTCTATCACACGCGCAACCTCGCCACCACATCGTTTGCATGTACCCCGTAACACAAGGGAACTGCCTGACATTGCTCCCTCCAGGAGTTGCATGGGCGTGCCAGTTCGGCAGCGTGTACACCAAACGGTATCCATAATGTCTTTTCTTACTCTTTCCGGCACTTGGTTCCATCGCTTCTTTGCAGCGTCGGTGAACTTAGGTAACGGGATTGCCTTTATTTCATTCGTGAAATACCTTTCAAAAAGTTCTTTGGACTTGAGAAAACCCTCCTCAGTCATTACAATCGATTTTGTTTTGACCACCGGATTCGATATGTATCCTTTATCGTGAAGTCTGTTCAAGGTTTCCCAGTCGAATCCCTTCCAAGCCCTTGCTCCCAGCCCTTCTTCTCTTTCATGAGTTACAAGATAGAGAAGTGCAAGGGTAAACTCGTCAACTTTATCTTCATCGTAATTCATTCATTCTCCTTCCAACGCGTCCAGCACTCACTTGTGAAGCGTAGCGCATTGTTAAACATTAATTTCTTTTTTAACAAGCCGTCCGATACATCAAACGGACATGGCACTGGTTTTTGTAGTCTCGAACGAAGCGCGGTAAATATATCGTAGTGCCGGTCACAGGACTTCGTGCTCCACCTCCAACTGCGCGACGATATCTCCGACGAAATCGTGAAATCCCCAACCGATGCCGTCGGCCATCTGCTCCACTCTAGCCAACCGTTCGCGAAACTGTGGATATATCTCCCGCGCCTTGCCGCTCAACAGGACGGCCAGTTCTTCCAGCACCGACTCCACACTGTTGTAGAACCGCTCGTCAATGTCCCCATACTCTTGTGTAAATTGCGTGCCATTTTCCACATAGGTCATTAGCAGTTCAGCCGTACCAGGAATGTTGCCAGTAGCCTTGCGGTAATCGCGGATGGCTTTGCGCGCCTCTCCCAATTTCAGTTTTCCATCGCCTCGTGGGGGAAAGAACTGCTCCACAATCTTTTCCCGATACTTTTCCAGAGCCTCGCCGCTGCCTTCACTGGCCTGACAGCGGGCATGGATAAAATCGCGGTTTTCAGCAGCCACTTCATAAAGGTCTTTCAACAGGGCGAGCAGCGCAGGCTTGTCCCAGGTAGTGAGTTTTTGGCGGACGGTGCTCCAGCCGCCATGCTTTTTAGTTACGTCTGTCATGGTCCAAACCTCCTGAGTTGGACTGGTTTCAAGTTAGGCAATGATTCGGGCGAAACGATCAGGTTGATGCTGCGCGCCTGTCCGGGCAAGCGTCGAAAGAAGCCCCGTCTCTCCAGCGTGAGCACCATCGAATGCACGCTCGGCGGCGTGATTTGGAAAAACCTCTGCATGTCTGCTTCAGCCGGAGCGCAACTGTTCACAATGCTGTATTGATGTATATAGGCCAGGAACTGGCCTTGTCGTTCGGTGTGTGTTGGTTTCATAAAGTTATTTTACTGGTCAATGTTTCCTATCCAAGAACCCTGCTCTTTTCCAGCTTTAATTGGCTGGTTCAATCTTGTAGATTGAACTAGGAAGTTTATATCAAGATCAAATAAACGGTTCAATCAGCATGATTGAACCAGCAGAATTTCTTAAACATTTCAAGCCCTCCTGATCTTCTAAAAAATATTTAACACTATATAACCCTATCCACCCAAACAATTTTTTACAGCTCAGTCTTTCTGCTCTGTTCATATGAGTATTTCTTCAAAAGAATTTTTAGTGATCCATTTTTATTTAAAATGAGTTCAGTTATAAAATCAAAATACTCAGACACCAAATTACTTATTGCGATATTTGATGTTTTCATAAATTTAAGCCAATTTTTTTTAACTTCAGAATATGCCATCGAAACATGGCCTTTTTTGACGATTTTCCCAGAATTAATAGAACTTGAACCGTATGCGTTCTCAAAAGTTTCTAAGGCTGAAATATCATGATCGATATATCGAACAATATGAGTGTGGTCATTCCTGATCTTTTTGTACTTCTCAAAATATTCTTCAATAATTGCGCAAAAAGAATCTACAAGCTTCTTTGTTTCAATATCTTTCGATGCTTTTTTCATCCTTTGTAAAAAACTTATCATCCTTCCCTTCAGAAGGTAGGCATTGTTGAAGTAGTTATGCATGTGATAGTTTAGATATCTAGCGTTCGGAATTTTAGTTTTTAAGAAGAGAGACAAATTTGAATATAAATATAGTCTACTATCATTCAAGTAATTCAATGCGTAAGATATTTCTCTCATATTCTCAGCTATAACCAAAAGAGTCTTTTCTTCATCGCTATACTGACTTTTATTTCCCGTGGCATTTTCTTTTAGTTTCGCAAATGGAAATTTTGTGTGCTTAAAAATTCTGCGGTAATATTTATCGTATTTTCTCATATACATTGAATATTAAACCTCAAAATTTGGAAGCTAAATATTTGATGGAAATCAAATAATTATTATTCCGATATTTTGTTTTTCAGCTCGCTTAATTTGTTGAGCGCTTCCAGCGGCGACATGGACTGAATATCGATATCTTTTAGTTCAGAAATAATTTCCTTATCCTTATTTTCCAGCGCAATAGCGCTTTCTTTTCTCGTAAAAAGATTCATCTGGGGACTTGCATTTTTTCCTTCGCGGGTTCCCCGGACAATACGAGGCATGCCGATTTCGTCAAATTCCCCTTTTTCCAGATTACGCAATATTTCTTTGGCGCGGGCAATCACTTCCTTCGGCACGCCGGCGATACGCGCCACTTCGATGCCGTAACTACGGCTGGTGCCGCCTTCCATAATCTTCCGCAGGAAAATTATTTTTTCTCCCCATTCTTTAACCGCGATATTATAATTTTTAACCCCGGATTTTGTTACTACTAAATCCGTTAATTGATGGTAATGAGTGGCAAACAAAGCACGAACGCCCCGCCCCCGGAAATCATGAATGTATTCGGCAACCGCCCAGGCAATGCTCAATCCGTCAAACGTGGAAGTCCCGCGGCCTACTTCATCGAAAATGACCAAACTTCGGGAAGTCGCGTTTTTTAAAATTTCCGCCGTTTCCGTCATCTCCACCATAAATGTGCTCTGTCCCTTGATCAGGCTATCGGACGCGCCGACACGGGTGAATATTTTATCAACAAGGCCTATCTTCGCTTTTGCCGCCGGGACAAAACTTCCCATTTGCGCTAAAAGGACAATCAGAGCCACTTGTCTGATATAAGTGGACTTGCCCGCCATATTCGGGCCGGTAATAATTAGTAATTTATTGCTGAGCAAATCAATCAAACAATCGTTCGGCACGAAACCTTCTTTTTTCAATGCCGTCTCCACAACAGGATGGCGTCCGTCTTTGATCTCAATGATGTCTTCATCATCTATTGCCGGACAGGTGTAATGATATTTTTCGGCAACCTCTGCCAGAGCGGCCAGAGCGTCAAGTTCAGCGATGAGGAATGAATTTTTCTGAATGTCGGTAATATATTGATTAAGATCATCGCGCAGAAAAAGAAACAGTTCCTGTTCTCTTTCCTTGATTCTTTCTTCCGCGTTTAAAACGGTTTGTTCAAATTCTTTCAGCTCCTGATTAATATAACGTTCCGCGTTGACCAGCGTCTGTTTTCTAATGTAGGAATCAGGAACAAGCGCGGCATTGGCTTTGGTCACTTCAATATAGTAACCGAAAATGTTATTAAAACCGATCTTCAGGGTATTGATCCCTGTTTTTTTTCGCTCCTCTGCTTCCAGCGCGGCAATCCATTTTTTCCCGTCGCGGCTGATAAACCTCAGCTTATCCAATTCTTCATCGTAACCGGCGGCAATGAAACCGCCATCCTGCGTTCTTTGCGGAGGATCGTCAATAATCGCCCGCGAAATCAAGTCAATGACAGAGGACATTTCCGTAAACCGCGCGCGGATCGCGGCAATCGCGGGCGCTGTAGAATCCAGCAGCATTGCTTTGAGTTCCGGTATAGCCGAAAGAGAAATCTTCAACGCGATTAAATCGCGGGGGTTCGCCACCTTTAGTGCCACCCTTCCGGCCAGCCTTTCCAGATCATAAATGCGCGATAAAGTTTTACGCAAATTCGACCGCAGGATATGGTCATCTTTAACTTCGGCAACCGCGGCCAGTCTTGTTTTGATTTTTTCCGCGTTCACTAGCGGATAATTCATCCACCAGCGCAGGCGGCGGGTTCCCATCGGTGTCAGCGTTTCATGGAAAAGAGAAAAAAGAGACCCGGCTTTGGAATTATCCTGAATGGTCGTAAATATCTCCAGATTGCGGCGGGCGGTGTCATCGAGAAGGAGAAAATTTTCCGTCGAATACCATTTAATTTCACTTATGTGTTGCGGATTGATTTTCTGCGTCTGGTTAACATAACTTAAAATGGCACCGGAGGCTATCATTGCCGCCGGATGTTCATTTATTTTTGCCCTGCTCAAAATTTCGGCGGTAAAACTCTGGCTAAGCAAAGTTTCCGCCTGCGCGGACTGAAAACAATCTTCTTCCAGATAATTAATCCGGATTGAAGGCATCTGCGCCTCCAGCGTTTTGAGCAATATCTTATCAGGAAAATCCCGCGACAGGATTAATTCTTTAAAATCCAGTCCGGAAATGGCAACAAAGAAAAAATCGCGGTCGGAAAATTCACTGATTTGAAATTCACCCGTGGAAATATCCAAAAAAGCAAGACCGAGCAAATCCTTGCAGGCGCAGAGGCAGGCCAGATAATTATTCTCTCCCGCGGCAAGATTTTCTTCATCCAGAACAAGACCGGGAGTGATGACCCGGATGACTTCTCTTTTGACTATTCCTTTTGCTTTTTTGGGATCTTCGACTTGCTCGCATATCGCCACTTTAAAACCCTTTTCCACAAGTTTGGTAATGTACGCGGAAGCGGCGTGATAAGGAAAGCCGCAAAGCGGCACGCTGTCTTCTTTTCCTTTATTGCGGGAGGTGAGTGTGATTTCTAAAAGAGGCGCGGCAGTCACCGCGTCTTCAAAAAACATCTCATAAAAATCACCCATGCGGTAGAACAAAATACAATCAGGGTATTTTTCTTTGATTTTTACATACTGCTTCATCGCCGGAGTCAAGTCGAGCGTCGCGTCTAGCGCCATTTGCCATCGTCCCCTTTTTCCAGGTCAATATATTCTGACGATTTTTTTTTCTCAATTTTGTGAGTGGCAATAAAAGAATTGGCCAGCCAACTGACAAAGCTGATAATCAGCGATCCTAAAAACGCGGAGAAAAAGTCTCTAACTGCAAACCCCGACACAAAATAAGCGACGAGTTCCAGCATAAAAGCGTTGATAAAAAAATAAAATATTCCCAGCGTCAATATGCTCAAGGGCAGAGTTAGAAAAACAAAAATAGGTCTTACAAAAATATTGATAAGTCCTAAAACACAGGCGGCAATGACTGCCGTTGAAAGTGTATCCACTTTGATGCCCGGCACAAACTGCGAAGCAAGCAGAATTGCCACCGTTATTATCAACCATCTAGTTATTATAACTATCATCACGCTACCTCTAATTTCAATTCTAAATCAAAGCGCTATCCATCTTATTTTTCCACAGTCACAGTTTTTGCCGATTTAAAGAAAATCCAGGAAACACTAACACCGCTCATGAAGGAAGTTTCCCTTTTCACCAGGGGGCTGTTTTCAAAAGATGCTCCCTGGAGAAAATCAGCGCTGACAAAGGCATTAAAAACGAATTGTTCATATGTTTTACCCAAACCAACAGTGAGCGTTGAGCCGCTGTATCCGCCGCCGGCCGAATACGCGGGACGTGCTGCTGTCGCGTAAGCCGGTTCCACAGTGTAGAAATAAGCATGATAACCGCTATCGGCAAACATGGGACCTACGGATATTCCAAGATTTAATCCGGTGTCAGGGATTAAATCATCTTTTACAAAATTAATTCGCGGACTGAACACCCAACCCTCGCGACTCACAGAATAAAAATTTGTAGAAAAAAAAGCTCGCACCGGCAAGGTCAAATCTAATTTGAACTTATCTTCTTTGCTTTCCCAAAGTTTAATCTTTAAGGCTGGGCCTAACTCAAAAGTTGGATCCAGATCCGGCATGCCGGCGCGGGCAGAGTTATCGGAACTCTTTACCGGCACAGCGCCATAGCCACTAAAATCCAGCGATATCCGATCTGTTTTAAAAATCTGTCCGGAAATGCGCTGTTCTTCCACTTTTAAAATATCGCCGCGATAAACGAGATAAGGATATGGCAGCAGATACAGCCTGTTTTCGTCTGAGCCCCGATAATCAGGCATCTGGAGCAGCCCCAAACCTACACCTAATTCCCAGAGAGGTTTTTCAAGAGGCTTCTCGAGAGGCTTTTCTTCACAAATTGCAAAGCCGGGCAATAAAAAGCTCAAAAGCAACAAAGCAACTACTACTCTGTAACGAATGCACATATTTTCACCTCATTCCAATTCTAAAGCAAAGCGCTATTACGGAACCCCTGTCATTTATCGAAGGGTACAAACTGTTCTTTTTTGGCGCCGCAAACTGGACATTCATCAGGCAGGACGCCATCGGCGACATACCCGCAAACTTTGCAGACATAGTAAATTGTTTCTCTTTCTTCCATGAAGTGCGACATGGCCTCTTTATAAAGTTTGGCGTGAGTCTCTTCCACATCCTTGCTCTGGCTGAAATGCAGCACAGCTTCTTTGTTGCCCTCTTCTTCCGCCAGTTTGACAAATTGATCATAGGCGACTTCGGCAACTTTTTTCTCCGATTCAAAACTGGCGGCTAGATTTTCTTCCGTACCCTTGATTTCCCGGAGCACTCTCAAGGCTCTCGCGCCGTGAATTTCTTCCGAGAAAGAAATGACGCGGAAAAGACGGGCCATTTGTTTATAGCCTTCATCTTCCGCCTTTTGCGCGTAAACCTTGAGCCGCAAAGCGGCCTTTGCTTCGCCTGCATAAGCCTGATTCAACGCTTCTTGAATTTTATTCATATATTTATCCTTAATCTTTATTTTTTCCGGTTGAAATTAATGAACTCGTAAAAAGTTTTATAACTATCAAAGAGACGACCTTGAAAAAAGCTCCAGAGGCAAGGCGCGTAAATCCCGAGGAATGAGTCGTACTTTTAGTGTACGTCGCAATGACGAGGGATGCAACGCAGCATATGGACTCATTGTGCCCTTCAGGGTATTTTACGAGGCCGTCATAGTTATTCTGGAGCAAATTCATCCTTAGCCGCCCCGCAAACAGGACAGGACCAATCCTCCGGCAATTTTTCAAAAGGTGTGCCCGGAGCAACGCCGCCGTCCTTATCGCCCTTGGCCGGATCGTAAACATAGCCGCATACTCCGCAAACATATTTTTTCATTTTATCCACTCCTTAATATTTTTTCACCATTAAAGATTTTTGCAACACTGCATAAAACCGGCAATTATGTCATACTGGTCCCGCATACGCGGGATTGTACTCCGGCCAGCTTGTGTCCTTTAGGGTATATCCAGTATTATCAATTATTTCCTAGATTCCGGCACTTGTGCCCTTTAGGGTATGCGCCGGAATGACGAACAAATGACACCTTTTATTTAATTAGAAGCTGCTTTCTTTTTCAACTCCGCCGCGATAGTTTTCCCTAACTCGTGACATTTCTCCAAAACACCGCTGTCGGGAACATTCTTCACGGAGACTGCTTCAGCGGCGATTTCCACCTTCATTTCTTTGAGCATTGCTTCTAAATTCTTTACCGATTCTCCGCTCCAACCGTAAGAGCCAAAAGCCGCGCCGATAAGATTGGCTGGTTTTAATCCTTTCAGATAGGTCATTACATCCGCCATTTGCGGCAGAATATTGTTGTTCAATGTCGGCGACCCGACAATCAGCGCTCCGGCGTCAAGCACTTCATAAACAACTTCGCTGCGGTGAGTTTCATTCATCGATAAGAGTTTTACCTTGACGCCTGCCTGCGCCAGAGATTCGCTGATGGCGCGGGCCATTTTCTCGGTAGAATGCCACATAGTTCCATAAACCACAACTGCTTTTGCTGTCGGTTTTTGCGAAGCCCATTTTTTATAAAGATCAATAATCCAGCCGATATCCTTGCGCCAGACAGGCCCGTGATCGGGAGCGATAATTTTGATTTTCAGTCCCGCTGCCGCGACCTTTTCCAGAGTCTTTAAAACAATAGGCGAATAAGGCAGAACAATATTGGCGTAATATGTCGCCCCTTCATATTCCAGAGTCGCCGCCGGAATCTCATCGGCAAAACGCTCCAGCGTCGCCAGATGCATACCGAAAGCGTCCTGCGAAAACAAAAACTCATCCTTGGCGAGATATGTAAACATGCTGTCCGGCCAGTGAATCATGCGTGTTTCCATGAAAGTCAATTCCATGTTGCCGAGGTTTAAAGTCTCACCGTCTTCCACCGCGATGATTTCATGCTCATCATGAAATAGCTCTTTCAATGTCTTAACACCGACCGCCGAAGCAAAAACCGCTTGAGGTTTTATTAAATCAATTACTTCGGGCAGACAACCGGAATGATCCATCTCGGAATGGTTGGAAATAATATATTTTATCTTGGAAGGATCAATGACAGATTTAATGCGGGAGAGCATTTCGTCTTTGAATGGCGCCTTGACTGTATCTATAAGAGTAATATCGTCCGCCATCACCAGATAAGCGTTATAGGTGCTGCCGTGGGGCGTCGTGTATCCATGAAAATCCCGGATTGTCCAATCGATGGCGCCAACCCAGTAAACATTATCAGTCACTTTTACAGCCGAATAAATATCATTCATCTTTTCACCTCTTGGTTAATTTACGTTGGGAATAATATAAGTTTAAATCAGACAATGTCAATCAATACTTATACTAATTTGCTTGTAATTTCCACCTTGCAGAATTAACTGTCAATACAGTAACAAAGTAAGGATAAAACAAACGTTTTTACCTCAGGGATTATAAAGAAAGTTATCACAGGAAAGCTTGTCCGTGACAAATTCTGAAAGTTCACTTTGTTTTTTTATAATGTTGACACGCCTTTCTTTTGTTCCTATAATTTCCATAAGAAAGATATTCTTTATTAATTCGTCTTGAAGATGGAGCGAAACCTGTCCATAATATTGCTACGGTCTGCAAAAAATGTATTTTAACACTAGGAGATATTTCATATCGCCTTGCACAAAAATAAAAAAAGAAATTTAAAGACTGCGCATTTCCCCTGGCCTCTTGACCTGTCGTGGTTTTTCCTGCAGCGAATAATATTAGACCGTAAGCTTCCCCTGCTGGCCAGCTTCAAGGTTACCTACCGCTGCAACCTGGCCTGCCGGGCCTGCCCTTTTCATCTTCGCTCTGATGATGAAGAAGCCCACATGTCCTGGAATACGGCAATCGGGGCGCTGGAATCCCTGCGCCGACTCGGCACCCGTATGGTCGTTTTTGAAGGAGGTGAACCGCTGCTGTGGTGGGATGGATCATATCGCCTTCACGATCTTGTCCTTTATGCCAGACAACACTTCCTGCGCGTGGCGGTGACAACAAACGGCACACTGCCTCTTGATGTTCCATCCCATACACTCTGGGTGAGTCTGGACGGTCTGAAGGAAACACACGACGAGTTGAGGAGTAATTCCTTTGACCTTATTTGCTCAAACATTAAAAAAACTAAGCATTCCCGGGTTTTTATTCATTGCACGTTGAATCGCCGCAACTGGCGTGATGTGGATCTTTTGGCAAAATGGGTGCAGGACATGCCGACACTGAAAGGGATGACCATTCAGTTTTTCTATCCTTATAATCAGGGAGAAGATGACCTTTCTCTTTCATCGAATGAACGCTGCGCCGCTATTAAAAAATTGCTGGAACTCAAAAAATCGGGTTTGCCTATTTTGAATTCGGCGGGCAGGCTCAGGGCAATGGCTGATAATCGCTGGCTCTGCCATGATGACATCCTGATTAATGTCGATCCGGATGGTACCATTACGAAAGGCTGCTATGTCAAAAACCGGGGCGAAATCAATTGCGACGCCTGCGGATTCACACCCGTAGCCGAAGCGTCCGGCGCTCTGGATTTAATTCCGGGATCGCTGTATGCGGGATGGCGGTTATTCCTTAAGGTGTAATACCAATTCTAAATCAAAGCGCTATTTTTGTTGGCGTCGTTGTCGGCTAGCCGCCTCAATATCATCTCTGATTTAGAATTGGTATAAGCACAGCCCGAGTAAAATAAAGAAAGTTTTAAATGAAGTTGCTACACCTACGAGTCAATAGTTTTTGATTTAGAATTGAATTGCGGATTGCCGATTGCAAGCGTTTTTTAATTGTGGGGATTGTGTGATTTATATAGAATTAAAATGCCTCCATATATTACAATTGATAAAATTAAAGAAAATACAGCATATTCTATTTTTTCGTTAAAGAAAAATCCGACGGCAAATCCCATCCCGACTGACGACGCAAGAAATTTTAATAATTCAGGCAAGAATGCTGTGTTTAGACGAAAATCAAGAATGCTATTTGCTTTGTCTAATTCGTGATTTTCACTTCTCAATTTTTCCAATTCATTTTGATTCAATTTTAACGATTTCTTTAGTGCATCAATTTCTGCTTTGAGTCTTATATTCTCATTAAATAAAATTTTACCTACTCCAGGATTACTAAATTCATCATCTCGTAGAGTTGGATTTGAAGCCATGTTTTCATCTTTTCGGTTATTTTTGCTCATATCTTTTGGATAAATAAATCCCTCGGTTCAATATCCGACCAACCAAATTGTTTAAAAGGTTTAAATGGAGCAAATTCTTTAAATGGTCTGAAAGGTTCAAATTCTACAAAAGCTGGAAATGGTTTAAATTGTTTGAATGGTAAAAATGGTTTAGGTGTATCTGTGGATTCTTCACCAAAACCAACACAAGCACCATTATGATCTCTCATGATTCCACCTTCAAATCGTCCAACATGTTCTCCGTTATAGTTATATAAATTATTGTCATCATCAATAAAGCCGATGCTATTACCATCATAATCAACAAAGCGACCATTATCTAAAAGTCTTAAAACCGGTTCACCATATCGATTATATATAACGTCTATTTCTTGATTCATATATTTACTCTTATTTTTCCATTCATTAATAGAGGCAAAAGAGAATCTCCTTCTCTTTTGTGTAAGTTATATTGCCGTCCATAGATTATCTCCAAACGATGATTTTATAAATTATCTACGTTTATCTAATAAATCATCAATTTTCCTTTCTAATTCATCTAACTTCCTTCCGGTTGCGATTGACAGTATATATATTAAAACTACAATGCCAAGGGTTGCACCACAGATAATCCCCAGAATAAGTATATCGCTCATATTGACCTCCTCCAAATATTTGTAACACATGTTATATTAGAATTCAGCCATTTTTTGATTACTTCCTATTGAAATGTTGTATGAATAGGGAAAATAAGAAAAACAACCTTACAGGAAGAAAGTGATAATAGGCATTAAAGCATTTTCATGCCGGCATCAAAAGCTGTCATATTTATACCGCGTTTATCAGCGGACATGCTTCTCGTTATTTCTTTTTCAAAAGCGCGGCGGTCAATCGGCAGCAATGCCGTGCCGGCAAGCGCTCCGATCATGACAATATTACTCAACACCGGATTTCCCAAATCAACTGCCACGGCGGTAGCATCAATTAACCAGTTTTTTGCCGTCAATTTCTTAAAGGCCGATTTAATTTCATCCAATGATGGATAAGTAAAATCGCCGGTTATGACCCCCATAGGATAAACGACTCTGGAATTGGATAAAACCGCTACATCGGGATTGCCATACCTGACAAGCACTCTGAGGGCTTCCACCGGTTCTAAAGCGATAATTATATCCGCCATGCCCTGCGGAATTTGCGGACTTAAGACAGACGTGGATGATACGCGCAAATGACTCATCACCGACCCGCCGCGTTGAGACATCCCAAATGTTTCGCCAATGGTGACAACATAGCCCGCGCTCACGAGCATTCCGGCCAATACACGGGAAGCCATGACATTGCCCTGACCGCCGACTCCGGTGATGATAATATTAACATGTTCCTTTGCTAAGGACATTTTCATCAGCCCGTCGCCTCCGTTCTCGTTATCGCTTTTTGCGGGCATATCGAATAGCAGACACCGCATCCCGCGCAGATTACTTCGTCAATTAACGCTTTCTTTTTTGCCATGTCCCACGTCAACGCCGGACAACGGAAAATTCGCGTGCATAAACGGTTACAGCCGCAATTTTCGCCGAGGCAGAGTTCTTCCTTCACCTGCATCAGATACTTCTTTTTGCCTTTCTTTTCGGGACTTAAAGCGCATATCTGTCTCAGAATCAGCACTTTCAATGACCCGCGCTCGGCCATGAAAGAAGTCATAATTTTGCTTGTCCCTTCCAAATCGAAGGGATCACTTATTGCAACTTTTGCTCCTATTGCCACGCAAATTTTAGCAATATCGACGGCGGGAACAGCTTCACCCATGGTGCTTATGGCTAAACCGGGATGAGGTTGAAATCCGGTCATTGCCGTTCCGGCGTTATCCAGAACAATAAAAGTAATATCCGCCCGGTTATGCTGGGCGTTGATGAGCGCCGGAATAACCGCATGATAAAAAGTGGAATCGCCGCAAAGCGCCAGAACTGGTTTATCCAAGCCAAAAGCTTCAAGTTTGGCAAATCCGCTGGCCAGGCCGGTGCCCGATCCCATGGAATGAAGTGTACGCACGGTATTAAAACCAATTGCCGGAAAAAGCGCCGCCATCGCATAGCAACCGATATCGCCGCAGACAATACCTTCGCGGCCATCCAGCTTCAATGCGGTGTTAATATTCCAGAATGAAGCGCGATGCGGGCAACCGGGGCAAAACGTCTGCTCCCGCGGGGGAATTAATGGCGCTACTTTTTGTATTTCCTTTTTATAACCGGCAGGCAATGATTTATATTTGACCTTCATTATTCTGCCGAGAGCCGCGGCAACAAGATCAGGATTCAATTCGCCAACCGAAGGCAAGGTCTTATCCATTTTCCCGTAAAAAGTCTTTATGCCGGTTTCCTTGAGCATTCCCATCGCCATGACTTTGATGTTTTCTTCCAGGAAAGGCAGGACTTCTTCCACAATCATTATCTTGTCCGTCAGGCGCAGATATTTTTTAAAAAGGTTCGGTGGCAGAGGCCAGGTGCAGCTGAGTTTTAAAATCCCAACACGCTTCTGCAAGCCCAGCATGCTGACGGCTTCATTACTGTAAAGAAAACACGCACTGCTCGTGATTATCAGAAGCTCAGGACGCCTGGGGCCGGAGTAATTATTAAAAGGAATCTTTTCAAAAAGTTTTGCCGCTTCCTGCAATTTTTTCTGCTGGAGATTGTGTTTAGCAACAACCGGAGTGCTGACCACCGGCCCTTTCAGAGGGTCCATAAATGATCCGTCGGAAACAAAGCGGGCTGTTCTGGATTTTTCCGGCAGCCTGCCGCAGATAACGTTGCCGCTCGCGTGAGACATGCGCGTCACCGAACGCAAGATGACAACATTTCTTATTTTTTCCGATAATTCAAAAGCCCACTTGGTCAGATCCTTGGCTTCCTGAAAATTGGCCGGTTCCAAAAGCGGTATTTCGAGCATGCGAGCGAAATACCGTGACTCTCCTTCGTTGACGCTGGAAAGAGCGCCGGGGTCTTCACAGGTGACCAGCACTATTCCGCCGCGTGTGCCGGAAGAGGCAAGATGCAAAAGAAAATCGGAGGCAACATTGACGCCGTTTTGTTTCATCACGCACATCGAACGCAAACCGGCAAAGGATGCCGCAGCGGCTACTTCCAGAGCCACCTTTTCGTTCGTTGACCATTCCACATAAAGGTTTCTTTCCTGAGCGACCTCGGCCAAGTTCTCTATGACTTCCGACGAAGGCGTGCCGGGATAACCGGTGGCAACACTAACGCCCGCCTCCAGCGCGCCGCGCGCGATGGCTTCATTGCCCATCAATAAAACTTCTGTTTTGGCCGGTGACAATAACTTGTTCATAATTTCATACTCAATTTTATATTATGCCGTTTTCGCTCTATCATTTGTCATACCGGCTTACGCCGGTATCCAGAAACTACTAAGAATACTGGATTCCGTGTCGCGCTTCGCTTGCACGGAATGACAAAAGGTACTTGTTACACACTCGTATTCCGGAATAATCCAGAAATAATCTTTATTCACCCTTCTCTTTTTTACGCTTCTTCTCAACTCCCAAATCTTTTTGCACTACCGGATCACGGCTGTCTAAATACAACAGTTTTTTTACCGATCCGCTTTTCTTGATGATATTCCCCAGCGCTTCCTTTTTCTTCTTTGCGGCCGCATTTTTCAGTTCTTTTAAACTCTCCGCCGAGGCTTCCCGAACTTCCAGAAGGCCTCTTTTTACGGCAAGATCGACCAGTTCTCTGCCCTTCTCTGTTCGCACAATTAACTGATTCCACTTTCGCACATCTTCCCAATTACCGGCAAAGCGCGCTGAGCCGACAGAAACGTCGGCATATTCCGCCGTGCTGTCCATGCAATATTGACATGCTTCCCTGATACAGGCGCGCACCTCGTCAAACGGAATGGATTTAGCGTCATTATTTGTGAAAAGTTCCAGAATATTTTTCCCCGCCGGAACATCCATTCCGGTGATTGATTCCAGATCAATATTTTTCTCCAGCAGTAACTTTGTATATTTTTCCGCAGATAGTGTCCAGCCACAGTACAAACCAACAACCAGTTTAAGTTGATCGATTTTGTGATTATCTTCTTTCACTAACTTCATCTTGGCCAACGCCAGCGCCTGGCAGGGAGTCGCAACGATTCCTATATTCCCTTTATCTTCCGTGACCAGTTGATTGAAAGCCGCAACCGTAGGCGATACAGTAAACTTGCTGCCGGCATTTTTTCGCAGGGCTCCCCTATCATTTATAATAGCGCCATTTTGCATAAATTCCTGATTGCGGGAAGAAACGATGGCGGAATCAATCAGACCTTCGGCTAACGCCAATTCCAGCAACGCTGTTACCGTTGCCCCATGCTGGGCAATTTTGCGCAATTCAGGATCAACAGCCTGAGAAAAATAATAACCTTTCACCGCGCCGATTTCCGGTGTCAGGTCATCTTTTTCAAAAAGAAGCTCTCTTAACGCGGCAAGATCAGTCTCGGTTCTGGGACAAAAAGCATAACATTTGCCATCTTCAAGATCACAGTGATGTAACTGCACCGTTCGGTCATGATATATAACCTGATAAGGACAAAGGCCTACGCAGGCGCCGCAACCAGTGCATAACCCTTCATCGAGCACGTATCTTTTCAGAAATTTCTGGTTGTTTCTGTTCATTTAAAATCTTTTTTAGTTTTGTAGGGTGGAACAAGCGCAGCGGTTCCACCACTATAGAAACATTTGGTGGATGCGCCGAACGATTAATCACGGGTATGAACCCCAAAGCAAGCTTTGGAAACATTTCGCCGCAAGCTGCGGGGTATTGTACCCTCCGCTTCGCGGGATTGTTCAACTTACCAATTCCAACGTGTGACCTTTAGGTTATACGCTTCGCTTTCGGAATTGGAGTTTCACAATAAATCGCCCCTACGACCAGCCACCATACGAGTTCATTCTCTAAAACTGCGCTTTTATATCCCATGATGATTTTTGAGGCAAGAAAATGATACTGCTCAACAGAAAATATTTTAGCTGTAAACTATGCAAACTTATTAGAACAATTTAGTTATTTTAGATAATAGGTTAACTAATTTAACATTTTACATCACGGGTATGAAACCCACAGCAAGCTGTCGGGTATCATACCCTCCGCTGCGCGGGATAATTCGACTAACGCT
>PLMV01000136.1 GCA_003141615.1 Syntrophaceae bacterium | reverse complement strand
GTCGAACAGGATCCCGATGAATTCAAGAAATTCCTGGATAAGAACATTTACAGCTGCAAGGATCATTTTGAATACATCGAGAAGAATGGCGGTTTACGCAAATTACAGATGCTGAGACAGAAGGAATGGATGTTTATCGGCGCGAGGTCTTAGAAAGGAGGAGACAGAAACAATGGCTGATTTTAATACAATGGAATTGATGATTTGTACCGCTGCGAGAGAGCTGGAAGACGGCGCCTCCGTAGGGGTTGGAACCGGGGCACCCTGCGCGGCAGCGATGCTGGCACAAAAAACAGGTTCCCCCAATCTGGTGATTTTATTTGAGGCCGGCGGCGCGGCCCCCCTGATCCCGGAAATGCCCATTTCCGTGGGGGATTCCCGGACCACCTGGAAGGCCGTTATGGCCAGCGGCATGTGCGAAATCATGGAAACGGCCTGCCGGGGGATGATAGATTATACCTTCCTCGGCGGCGCCCAGATCGATATGTATGGTAACTTGAATTCAACCCGGATCGGTGCGGATCATCAGAAGCCGAAGGTCCGCTTCCCCGGCAGCGGCGGCGCGAACGACTTTGCCTCCTTCTGCTGGCGCATGATGGTCATGACGCCCCAGGACCCCAAGCGTTTTGCCGAGAAGATTAATTATATCACTACGCCCGGCTGGTTACAGGGCGGCGACTCCCGGGCGAAATCGGGTCTTCCCCTTGGAGCGGGCCCCTACAAGATCATCACGAACATGGCCGTCATGGATTTCGAGCCGGAATCCAAGCGGATGAGACTTATTGCGGTGAACCCAGGTTATTCGGAGAAGAACGTGGAGGAAAACTGCGGCTTTGAACTTCTGAAGGCCAAGAAGATTGTGGAAAACAAACCACCGACAAAAGAAGAGCTCCATATGCTGCGGGATGAAATTGATCCCTATCGTTACGTCATCGGGCGATAAGCAGGTTCAAGAAAAGGAAATCGTTCTAAAGGCNNATGGAGAGTTCTACATAACCGATAAAAAATGGTTCGCAAGCGGCGAATCAAAGGTTTTTCGCCTTACCAGAGATGAATCCAACGACATGTCATCCATGAAAAAGATTTTTGAAATGCGGTGAGCCATTTTCATCGATCTCTTATAATGAGAGGCCCGTCGTCCCGGTTGGAGACCATCTTGTCGCCCACGGATGTGCCGCAGTAAGCGCAGGTGTAATCAAATTTTTCCCCGTTGGTCAGAACGAGCAGAAGCCGCTTCCTCACCGGGACGGCCTGCCGGCAGGTCGGACAGTAGAGCTGCGTCGCGTCAAAATCCCTGTACTGTTCACTTTTCATATTATTTTACTCCGGCCGGTCTGTTTTTTTCTAGTGGATGACCGGTTGTCAAAATCAGGTATCCCTCCGGCATTCTCGAGCCAGACCGTCGGCTCGCTGTCACTGGGGGCCCTGTAAT
Organism: Syntrophaceae bacterium; assembly: GCA_003141615.1. Classification (GTDB taxonomy): domain Bacteria; phylum Desulfobacterota; class Syntrophia; order Syntrophales; family Smithellaceae; genus Smithella. Next base: position 9,653 of record PLMV01000136.1, on the reverse strand, counting down.
CACCCCTGGGTGACAGCGAGCCCCCGGAGCCGACCTTCGGGCTGTTGGGAATGCAGGACCGTTTGAACTGGCTGGTCTTGAAGAAGCGATACAGATAGACATTCAGCCAGTGCTTGATCTCCCCGATGGTATATTGATTTCTCTTATGCTCCGGCACGTCGGGCCAGAAACCCAGGGTTTTATCCCGCCAGGTGCAGTAGGCCATGAAGGCGATTTTCGTGGGCAGATAACCGAAACGGGTTGTATAAAAATTATTAAAATCCTGTAATTCAAAGGGCCCGACGACGGATTCTGTTTTCTGCTGCGGCTGATGACGTGCCTGGCCGGGGATCAGTTCCGGACTGATTTCCGTTTCCAGAATATCCAGGAGCACTTCCGACGTGTCCGGTGAAAAAATCACCTTCCGGGCAACCCAGCGGATCAGGTGCTGGATCAGGGTTTTTGGGACGCTGGCATTGACGCTGTAATGGGACATATGGTCGCCCACGCCATAGGTGCACCATCCCAGCGCCAGCTCGCTGAGGTCGCCGGTGCCGATGACCAGGGCGCTTCTCATATTGGCCAATCGAAAGAGATGGGAGGTCCGTTCACCGGCCTGGATGTTTTCAAAGGTGACATCGTATACTTCCTTACCCGCGGCATAGGGATGGCCGATATCCCGGAGCATCTGCAGACAGCTTGGGCGGATGTCGATTTCATTGGCTTCAACGTCCAGCGCCGCCATTAATCGGCGGGCGTTGGTATAGGTCTTGTCGGTGGTGGCAAAGCCCGGCATGGTATAGGCCAGGATATGCGACCGGGGAAGCTTCAGGAGATCCATGGTCCGTGCCGCGACAATCAGGGCATGGGTGGAATCAAGACCCCCGGAAATGCCGATGACCACATAATGAATGCCCGATGCTTTCAGGCGCTTGGCCAGTCCCTGGACCTGGATGTTGTAGGCCTCATAACAGCGTTGATCACGTTTGGCCGGATCGGCCGGGATGTAGGGAAAGCGGGGATACACACGGCTCAGCAGGATTTTTTTTTTAATCGGATTGACGGGGAAAGATACCTTTCGGAAGGCCGCCAGCCTGTCCCGGTGGGTACGGGCGTTCTGTCCGAAACTTGTCATCCGCATTCTGTCCTGCGCCAGACGGTCTAAATCCAGCTCCGCATAGATCACCTGGGGGATGTTTGAAAATCGTTCCGACTCGGCCAGGAGGGTACCGTTTTCATAAATCATGGCATGGCCGTCCCAGGCCAGGTCGGTCGTGGATTCTCCCGGACCCGCAGCGGCATAGAGGTAAGCAGCGACGCACCTTGCGGACTGATTGGCGGCCAGGCTGTTGCGGTATTCTGATTTTCCGATGGTGATGTTGGATGCCGATAGATTACCGATAACGGTTGCACCGGCCATGGCGGCAAAGCTGGATGGTGGAACGGGGACCCAGACATCTTCGCAGATTTCAATGAAAAATTTAAAATTCGGAATGTTCGTGACATCAAAAAGGATATCGCTGCCGAAGGGGATATTCTCCTGTCCGCACAACTGAATCGTTTTCGAGAGGATCTCTTCCGCCGGACGGAACTGCCGTCCTTCATAGTATTCCCGGTAATTGGGAAGGTAGGATTTGACGGCAATGCCGAGAATACGGCCTTGATAGAGCACAATCCCGCAGTTGAAAAGCGAAGTGTCGACCTGCAGGGGAACCCCGACCACCAGAATAAGGTTTAACGCGCTGGTGTTGTCGATGATTTTCTGAAGAGCATCCCGGACACTTGTCAACAGGGCATCCTGATGAAACAGATCTTCATTGGAATAAGCAGAAATGCACAGTTCAGGAAAAAGCGCAAAAATAGCGTCACCCGCCGCAGCCTGCCGGGCCAGTTTGACGATCTCTCCGGCATTGAAGGGAACGTCCGCAACCCGGACTTCGGGTATGCAGAGAGCGACCCGGATAAAGCCATGCTGATAGAGATCAAAAAATTGTTTTATATCAGACGATGCCATCGGCTGTATTATTCCTTTTCCACGTAGGCATAAGCGCTATGATTGTGAATGCTCTCATAATTTTCCGCTTCCACGCTATACCAGGTAAAATTTTCATTGCAGTTCAACTGTTCGGCAACATTTCTGACCACATCCTCGACGAACATGGGATTTTCATATCCCTTTTCCGTGACGAACTTTTCATCCGGCCGTTTCAAGAGGGAATATACCTCGCCACTGGCAGAGTCCTCGATGATCCGGATTACGTCTTCAATCCAGAAAAACTTCTTGAATCTGAGTTTCACGGTAACCATGCTCCGCTGATTATGAGCCCCTTTGTTGCTGATCTCCCGCGAGCAGGGGCAGACGGTGGTAACAGGGACAACCACCCCGACCAGGAAATCACTTTTTTGGCCATTGTTCTGGCCGCAGAAGGAGCAGTGGTATTCCATGTGACTCCTGGCTCCTGATACGGGAGCGGCTTTCTCAATAAAATAGGGAAATTCAATTTCCATGTGCGCCGATTCGGCCTTGAGCTTTTCCCTGACTTTCTCAAGAATAGAGTGAAATGTCCTGATGTTAATTTCTCCCCTGAATTCATTGAGGATTTCCACGAACCGGCTCATATGGGTGCCCTTGAAATGATGGGGAAGGTTAACATACATGCTGATCGTTGCGTTGACTGGCTGAGTGCCCTGCGCGCGATCCAGGACAATGATGGGGTATTTGATCTGTTTCACCCCCACTTTTTTAATATTGATATTTCTGTGATCCTTTTGATTCTGAATATCAATCATCTGCGATAAGATACCCTTGCATTTTCTGATTCCCAAACAGTCACTCGGGACACCCCGTATCCCTCGGGAATCGCTTTTTCTGCGATTCGGTCGTAAATCAACCGCGCCACCTGTTCGGACGACGGGTTGATGTCCTTAAAATAATCGACTTCATTCAAATATTTATGATCAAGCGCTTCAAGGATGTCATGGGTCCATTTCTTCAATACCCTGAAGTCGATCAGTAGACCCTCTTTATTCAATTCGGGAGCGCTGACGGAAACCTCAACCAAGAAGTTATGACCGTGGAGTTCCTCGCACCGCCCTCCGATTTCTTTTAAGATGTGGGCGGCCGAAAATGTTTTTTTTATGGTGACTTCGTACATAAGATTTTTCCCCATGGGCCATTAGGCTATTTATAATGGCAATACATCTGAAGTGTCAAGGTAAATAAAACAGGGATAAACACCAGTTAGCTGATATATTTGGCTTATTTTGATCTTATCGGCTGGTGTCGTCGGAGGGGAATAGCGGACACTCAAAATGATTATTGACAAGATCGTAAAGCTGGGCGATAAGATGCAAGGTCATGGCAACGGGTGAACCATGATTGATGATGGCTTGGTGAAAATCACCACTCACCGGCGAAAGTAGCCGTTTGGCGAGAAGAATTGAATGAAAAACCCGTGACGAAATCTGAACATGAATAACGGCTGATGAATTGAATTTGAAAAGATTTACACTATATGAGCCTTACATTTTAGATCGAATCATCATCTGGCATCTCCCTTGCTTATAATATATGACAAAAAATCATTTGATCTTAACGACATAAGAAATTTTAAAAGCGCGACAGGTGAACAGAAAAGGATGATGATCAATGTATATTGTGCATTTAAGATGAACAGGATGACTTTAAACTAAAATAAATTAAAAAAGCGTAAACGGATGGTAAAAGTATTTCGTAAGAAAAGAGGGCAGAGGGGCTTTACCCTGATCGAGATTATAACCGTCATCGCGGTCATCGGCATTCTGGCGGCCATCGCCATCCCGCAGTTCATCTATTACAAGACTGAAGGGTTTAATACTGCGGCAAGGGAAGATTTGAAAGGCATGTCTACAGCAGCCCATGCATTTTTTTCCGACTCCCCAACTGGCACTGTGACGACCACGCTTCTCCAGAGTTATGGGTATAGACCAACTGCGAATGTCACTCCTGTTGTTACTACGGGTACAGTAACCGGAATCGCCATGACCGCAGTTCATGCGAGTGGTACCACCACGTATAGCGTTGATTCTACGGGGAATATTACTCCCTAACGTCTAATCGCTGAGGATAAACCTGAGAAGGGGTAAAGTTATTCTCTTGACCCCTTCTGGTGAAAATCACCACTCACCGGCGAAAGTAGCCGTTTGGCGAGAAGAATTGAATGAAAAACCCGTGACGAAATCTGAACATGAATAACCGCTGATGAATTGAATTTGAAAAGATTTACACTATATGAGCCTTACATTTTAGATCGAATCATCATCTGGCATCTCCCTTGCTTATAATATATGACAAAAGATCATTTGATCTTAACGACATAAGAAATTTTGAAAACGCGACAGGTGAACAGAATAAGTATGATGATCAATGTATATTGTGCATTTAAGATGAACAGGATGACTTTAAACTAATAATAAATTAAAAATAGGGGGGAAGTAAGATGATAAAAGTGTTTCGCAAGAAAAGAGGACAGAAAGGTTTCACCCTGATCGAGCTCATGATCGTCATCGCGATCATCGGCATTCTGGCGGCCATCGCCATCCCGCAGTTCACGGCATACAGGGTCAGAGGGTACAATACCGCGGCAAAGGCGGATGTGAAAAACATGTATACAGCAGCCCAGGCATTTTTTTCCGACTCCCCAAGTGGCACTGCGACGACCGCGATTCTCGGGACGTATGGATATAGAGCAACTAACAATGTCACTCCTGTTGTTACTACGGGTACAATAACCGGGCTCGCTATGACTGCAGTTCATTCGAGTGGTACAACAACGTATAGCGTTGCTTCTACGGGGAATATCACCCCCTAACGTCTAATTGCTGAAGATAAACCTGAGAAAGGGTAAAGAGAATAGCTTTACCCCTTTTTTATTTAGGGATAATGGATAGGTCAAGATGACCTTCCATGAAGAAAAATAGTGAAAGTATCACCAATCCCTATTGAGGCTAATGGCCTACTTGGGAGGGGTCTCTCTAGTGGTTATATAATTCAAAGAGCTTGGTGTGAAATACAAAGAGCAGATGTAACGCAGATATTAATTCAAGTACGCTCTCGGCTCTTGGATTTTATATTGGAGCTTAACGAGAGACTACCTGGCAATCTAAATGAAGACCAAGTTAAAGAACACACAAATCAGTTTGATGCTGCGAATTTTTTTAACCATACAATATTCGGTGACAACACAACGATACTGGTTGGCAGTAGTAATACACAAAACGTAGCCAATGCCAATTTAAAAGGTAATCTTGAAGCCTTATCTGACTTGTTGAGAAAAAACAGAGTTTCTGCAAACGATATCCAGTCGTTGGATGCAGCTATCCAGAAAGATTTAAACGCGGCAAGTCACCAATACAAAAAGTATGGTCCTGCTGTAAAATCCTGGCTGCAAATGATGCTATCAAAAGCTGTAGATGCAAGTTGGCAAATTGAGCTTGGAACGGCCAGCAGTCTGTTAACTACAGCACTGAATAGTTATTATGGTTGGTTTTAATCACATAACAACCTTATCTGTGGGATCGCCTTGCTGTAGACTCATAGGTATAAGATTATACGAAATTCAACTATGTTCAAGTGGTTCTAGCACCTGCTCGTAAAACTTCTTTTTCCAAGCCTTCCACTTGTCCTGACTGTAATCTGTGAACCCTTCTTTTATAGTCTCTGATTCGTGTTTAAACGGCTTCCACTTTACTTTCGGCTGATATTGATCCCTACCTATACCTGAAGTGTATTCGCCGTCAGTATTCCTAATTCTATGCCTCATGTTATAAAGCCGCCTTCTAAAGAACCACAAAAAAGTCGCTATCCTCTCTTTGAACTACAACTTAACATGTGGTACATGTTCTGAGGGTAGGTCACATTCCCCGGAAAAACCGGACTGGACATGAGCTTATGGCAACTGAGATCGTTAAAATATTAAAAAATCAATTCTTTATCTGCCTCTTGTTGGTGATCACCATTCTCGCACTCTATTGGAGAGTGCATCTCTATGAATTCGTAAATTATGATGACAGTATTTATGTCTATGAAAATCCTTTTATCAGCAAGGGATTGACGAAAGATAACGCGATAACTGCTTTTAAAACTCTTTATACGTCGAATTGGCATCCAATAACATGGCTGTCCCTGATGCTGGACTATAAACTATTCAGTTTGAATGCAAGTGGGTATCACTGGACAAATGTTATTTTCCATCTATTCAATTCCATCGGACTATTTCTGATTCTGAAAGGAATCACTAAAGAGACATGGAAAAGCGCACTGGTTGCTTTGTTATTTGCCGTTCATCCACTAAATGTGGAATCGGTAGCATGGATTTCTGAAAGGAAGAATGTTCTGAGCGCCTTTTTCTGGTTATCTACAATGGGCTTATATTTTTTGTATGTGAAAAGTCCGAGTATTCACCGATATTGTTTCATGCTTTTCATCTTCATGTTGGGACTTATGACCAAGCCTGTCTTGGTGACATTACCCTTGATTTTGCTTCTTTTTGACTACTGGCCTCTCCAGCGATTGTCAAGGACAAAAGACGAGGGGAATGAAGGTGCAGTAAGCATTGTCCAACTAATATGGGAAAAGGTGCCTCTTTTTCTGTTATCAGTAAGCTCGATGGTAATTACTGTATATGCTGCTGCCCAGGGTGGTGCTATAAAAACTCTAGAAAAGTATCCGTGGGATAGTCGTTTAGCCAATGCCGTTTCTGCCTATGTAAAATATATACTAAAAATGATTTATCCTGATAATCTTGCCTGCTTTTATCCGTACCCCAAAACTTATTCAATATGGATGGTCCTTGTCGCCGGTATATTTCTCGTCGGTATAACGACAATCTGCATTTTAAATGCAAAACGCTTTCGATATTTATTCGTTGGTTGGTTTTGGTACCTGACAGTAATGTTTCCTGTTATCGGTTTAATCCAAGTGGGATATCAGTCTATGGCTGACCGTTACGCCTATATACCATTGATGGGATTATTTATAATAATGGTTTGGGGTGGAGCTGATATCATGGAAAAGGTCTTTAAACCCAAAAGATTTATGCCATATATCATATCATTTGCATTTGTTGGTATTCTGACGTTAATAGCATCGAATCAAATCAGGTATTGGGAAAGCAGCGAAGTTCTTTTCAGGCACGCCATGCAAGTAACAACTAACAACCATATTGCCATTGCGGGCATCGGGAATGAATATCTGAAAAAAGGAAAAATGGAAGAAGCCGCCTTGTATTTATTGGAAGCCATTAAAATAATGCCGGATTATCCGGAGGCCCACAATAATCTTGGCATTGTTTATCTTAAGCAAAGCAAGCTTGATGAAGCAATTTATGAATTCGGGGAAGCTGTAAAATACAAGCCAAGTTTAGCAAGAGCCCATAACAACATGGGTGTTGCATTGTCAATGAAAGGCAACTATCGTGAAGCAATCGTGAAATATCACGATGCGTTGCGTGAAGACCCCAACTACATTAATGCGAAAGAGAATCTGACAAAAACGTTGTATAATTATCATCATAATAAAATAAGTGGGCATCCATAATTATACAATATTTTTTCTGAGTAAAAATCAACTTGTTATCTGGCGGAGGTTCTGTGGATTTAAAAAAACCCCCTGAATGCCAATTCACAGATATGAAGACAATCTGTGTTATTACCGGAATTATTATCGTAATATCATTGATTGTTGCAGTATGCATCTATGCAGTGAAGAATAACTCAAGTATTCCTCTTCTGATTGCTGAAAATGGTGCAGAATGGATTCGATATCCTGATCAGACCATTCTTAAAGCAAGGCCTGCCCAGCATTTGGAAACGCATTTTTTTACAAGCTTCGATATGGCAAAGACATCGGATAATGTCATATTATCGATGCAAGCTTTGAAATTCGCAAAAGTATTCATTGATGGTAAAGAAATATATAGTACGGATTTAAAGTCAAAAAAATGGAAACGTTTTTATAATTATGATTTAGGTTCAAGGAGTAGACTGGGCAGGCATGAACTGTGGATTATTGTAACAAGCGAGAATTCGCATCCAGCCTTACTGGCTTATTCAAAGCCCATAAAACTATACAGCAGTGAAAACTGGTATGCCAGCCATGATGGTAAAAAATGGGTGCGTGCAATATCAGTCAATCGAACGACGCTTCCTTCAATTTCATATTCATTTCCAAGAGCAGATCGTTCTTTAATAGCGAAGCTCCCATTCTTCGGTCTAATATTTATTTTGGTTTTTCTATCATCTATATATTATCATCAGATTCAAGTACTACATTTTTTGTCTTTTATTATGACGCCTTCAAAGATTCGTTTAATTCTCATAATGGCCATGATTATTCTTGCCATTAACAATATAGCAAAGCTTCCAATAAATGCCGGCATGGATATTCATGGACACTTGGAATATATACAATATGTGGCAATAAAATTAAGATTGCCGCCTGTTGCAGATGGATGGCAGTCTTTTCAAGCCCCTCTTTTCTATATTATAGCAGCTGTATTCTATAAAATATTTTTAATTCATTTTTCTCAATATGATGCCTTAATATATCTTCGTATTATCCCTCTTGCATGCGGAATAGCACAAATCGAAATATGCTACAGGATAATGAAATTGATATATCCGGAAAATCAAAATATGCAAATTATGGGTATATTGATGGGGGGGCTTCTACCAATGAATATTTATATGTCTCAATTCGTAGGAAACGAGCCGTTGGCTGCTCTATTTCTCGGAATTACAATATACTATGTGATTCAGATGCTGAAGTGTGACAGTTGGCCGCCTTTACGCATGTCTGTCTTGGCCGGTCTCTTTCTCGGCCTGGCATTACTAACAAAAATATCGGCTATTCTTATAACAATTCCAATATTAATTGTCATTCCATTGAATCTTTATATGAAGAATAGAGAATCAACCTTGAGAATAAATAGAGAAATATTAACGAGAATGCTTTGGCTTATTAGCTCGTTATTCATTGTATCTAGTTTTTATTTTATAAGAAACTGGAGCGATGCGGGAAATCTGATATCAATTAATACCGCAAAATTATGGTGGCAGGATCCTGGATACAGAACGATCAATCAAATATTTACGTTTGGTACATCGTTATTCTATCCGATATACAGCTCTATATCGGGTTTCTGGGATTCAATATATTCGACATTGTGGTTGGATGGATTCCTCAGTTCTTATGACAGGCCGAGTTGGAACTATGACCTCATGCTTTCAAGTGCATGGATATCTCTATTTACGACTGCAGCAATTCTTATTGGAATTGGAAAAAACATGCTTAGGCCGATAACAGCCATAAATAATGGTCATATGTTCATTATTCTATGTCTATTCGTTTATTTCGGCGCGATTTACTGCGTCTTTTTAATACATCCGGTTTTGAGTACCGCCAAATCGACATACGCCCTTGGATTAACGCCCTGCATTGCAATTCTTTGCGTGGAAGGTCTGAAAACAATGACGAAAAATAGAGTCTTCAGGGCAGCTGTGTACGGTATTATTTCATGCTGGGCTGTGGGATCGTATTGTGCATATTTTGTTCTATGATAAAAAAATGGCTGATTCGATAATCATATTATGGCGCTCTGTAAGAACACAAGGTATAATTAGGGTCTAGACTAGCT
>PLMV01000080.1 GCA_003141615.1 Syntrophaceae bacterium | reverse complement strand
GACTGGAATAAATAAGGAAGTTAGCCACAGTTGTTAATGAAAACATAACTGCTTTTTCACAATAAGCGAGAATTGATACTATTCCGATTTGAAGCCGTCCCGCTTCAGTGGGGCAATGAAGAGCGGCTTGGGCAGGCGTACAAATCTGCCAAATCCCCCTTTCTCCCCCTTTACAAAAGGGGGAATTTTCTAAAAGGAATCTTTTCCTTAGACCCTCCTTTCCTAAAGGAGGGTTAGGGAGGATTTTTTGAACGTTGATGAAGCCGACGACGCAGCCAACAAAGTTAGCCGAAGACCGGATGCGCAACTCCCTTTTTTCATTGACACGCAAAACCATTAGTCTTATGTTATCTTATACTTCATCTGTCAAAAAGTAATGCTTTATCAGAGAGGCAGTGATGGCAACTCCACTCTCAAGAAAAAAAACGATTTTTCTTGTTCGCCTGATGGTCATTGTTACGACCGCTTATTTTATTATTTTTTCACCATCCGCCGGCAAAGGATTGGAAATCTATGGATATATTTTCATTACCGTTTATCTGCTGACCAATTTGATTGTTGCCTACATTCCGGAAAAATTTTTCTATGACGATAAGATTTTCTATGGGTTTATTTTATCCGACAGCATACTGCTGCCGGCCGGTATTTATTTTTCCGGATATGTCGGGTCGGATTTATACCTGATGTTTTTTTTCATTATCTCTTTAACGACAATGAGCTCCCGGTTTGGATACCTGATGATAAACACTCTCTTCTTTTCTATCATCTACGGCTGGCTGTTATATCAAAAGGGTTTTTTAACAGGTCCGATGGCCGTCAGCTATTTGATCCAAATTCCGTTTATTATTGTCATTGCAATGTTTTACGGATATCTAATAACGACCCGGTTAAAAGATACAGACATCCGGATTAATGAAGTCCGGGAAAGATACGAGCAAATTGTTCAAGCTACCGATGTTTTGATGTGTATTGTCGATCATGACGGAAAGTTTTTATTTGCCAACCAAAAACTCGTCAAATTTTATGGATACCGGGATGAAAAAAGTCTTTCCGGTTTGACCATTTCACGGATTCATAACGAAGATGAAACAGAAGCGGAAAAATCGTTGAGCTATGTGAGATCGGTATATCAAAATAATGACATGGCGCAGTATGAATCCTATGATAAAAATCACGGCATATGGTTTGCCCATACGCTGAGCCCGATAAGAGATCCGTCAACCCGGGATGTTTTTGCGGTTTGCATTATTTCAAAAGATATCTCTGACCGGATTGAAAAAGAGAAAAAATTAAATGATACTGTTGAATTGTTGATAAGGACCCGGGATCAGTTAATACAAAAGGATAAAATGGCCGCTCTCGGGCGGATGGCGTCCGGCATTGCACATGAAATCAGGAATCCATTGGAAATTATTTATATGGGAGTGGATTATCTGGAGAATAATCTCCCCGATGATAATCCCCATATTCATGAATCAATAGAAAAAATTTTTAATGCGGTTAACAGGGCAGATAATATCATTAAAAACATTTTATCATTTTCAAGACAATCGGAATACAAAATCACGCAACTTCCCCTCTGTCCATTGCTTGATAACGTGCTGACACTTGCAGAACTAACGATTCAAAAAAATGGTGTGAGCGTACAACGTGAGTATGATGACGAATTGCTGGAAGTTGCAGGTGATTATAATATGCTGCAGCAGGTTTTTTTGAATCTTGTCAATAATGCGGTTGACGCCATGAAAGACCGCAAAGAAAAGATATTGACGGTTCGCGCCCATAAACAATTAGTCACTGAGGTCGGCTATAAAACCGGTTACCGGCGGGCTGATTTTTTCAGCATCGGCGATGAAATGATTATTGTTGAAATATCTGATACCGGAAAAGGAATCCCGGAGAAGGCACTGCCGAAAATATTCGAGCCATTTTTTACGACCAAAAATGAGGGAACGGGTCTGGGCCTCAGCATTGCCCATATGATCATGGATCGATTAAGCGGCACCATTGATGTTGAGAGCCGGGAAAACCGGGGGACAACTTTTTTTATAAAACTCCAGCCAACTATTAAAGTGACGGATGCAAAGGAGATGTAACATGACAAGAAATATAAAAGTGTTGGTCGTTGATGATGAAGTTGATTTTTGTTATTTCGTCCAGAAAAACCTCATGCGTGACGGAATGTTCGATGTGATTATCGCGACAAATGGCAACGACGGAATAGAACTGGCCAAAAATGAAGAGCCGGATATCATCCTGCTTGATCTGTTCATGCCGGACATGCCTGGCGAGGATGTCGCGGATGCTTTAAAAGAAAATACCGTTACAGCAGACATTCCGATTCTTTTTGTTACAGCGCTTGCCACAAATGATGATATTGTTGACAGCGAAGAAAATAAAATAGGGAATAATTATATCCTGCCAAAACCTGTACGGACAAAAAAACTGATAGAAACCATCATGAAAATTTTAAGTAAACCTTGACCTTGGTTTTATCCTCATCTTTAATAATCGCGAATTGATACTGTTTCGATTTCAAAGGGTAACGAGGCGGCAAGGAGGAGGCGACGAGGCGTATTTGTACACGTGTGACCTTCAGGTTATACGTTGAGGAAGCCGACGACCGGAGAACGCTTCCCATAAGGGGAGCGCATAATGACTTAATTTTACCTTACCGGTAATTACCACCTGCAAGGTGGTAACTTACAAGCGGAGCAGTATGACGTTAATAGTGATCGGATGATTTCGCCTTCCCTTTAAAAATACGGTAAACAAATATGGTATAGGCGATTACTACCGGCATTCCGATTATGGCAATGACGCTCATCAGCTTCAGTGTTTGCAATCCGGTGGAGCTGTTATAAATCGTCAGGTTCAAACTTTGATCATTGCTCGCTTTGATCAGATTGGGGAAATGAACCGCCGCCACGGCAATCCACAGGCCGATAAAAGCGAAGGACGATTCCCAGAACGGAGCGGAGTCATGTTTCTTTTTGATGGAAAATAAAATTTCCGTGAGCCACAGCAGTGTGCATAAAATTGCCACGTAGAATAACCAATTTGACGTGATATCCTGAAATGTAAAGGCAATCGTCAGAAAATATGCGATCGCGGTTATAAGATTGACCCATGTAAGAATTCCAACCGCACGAAAAGACCTCTCCTGTAATTCGCCTTCTGTTTTCATCACGGCGTAAGACGCGCCCTGCAAAAGGATAGCGACAAAACCGGTAACGCCGAATAAAAGAGGCACCGGCCTCAGCAGGGTGAAAAAGTTTCCGGTAAATTCCATTTTATTATCCAGCGGCACTCCGTAAACAACATTGCCCAGCGCCACGCCGAATAACAAAGCCGCCAAAGCGCTTCCCGTAAAAAAAGCCTTTTCCCATATTCCGGCTCTGGCATCATCATGCGCGCGGAATTCTATTGAGACAGCCCGAAAGATCAACGCGAACAAAACCAGCATCATTGCCAGATAAAAGCCGGAAAAGGCTGTAGCATAGGCGTGGGGAAAGGCCGCGAACAGCGCGCCGCCGCCTGTAATCAGCCAGACTTCATTGCCATCCCAGACAGGGCCGATGGAATTAACCAGTATATTCTTTTCCTCTTTTGTCTTACCGATAAAAGGCAGGAGCGCTCCTATGCCCAGATCAAATCCATCCAGAAGAGAGTAGCCGACAAATAGTATCAAGATAAGAACAAACCAGAGTATTTGAAAGTTTTGTATATTTTCCATTTATTTAGCCTCCAAAATAATCCCCATTCTAAACAGATTCATTTCGATGCCGGTCCCTCTTTAACAATTTTTATAAACAGTCTGACAAACATAACCGCCAACAGCAAATAAATAATAAAAAACATAAACAGGCTGAATACTATCTCACCTGCGGTAACTACTACTGACGCGGCATTGGCGGTCTTCATAAGCTTATAGATTATCCATGGCTGACGGCCTGCTTCCGCCGCTATCCATCCTGTCTCATGAGCAATATGCGGCAGTGGTATGAGAAAAGGCAGAATGAAAAGATATAATTTATTCTCATATATTTTTTTAGTCCAAAGAAGATACGAGCCGAGTAATCCGAGCGCGATTAAAAGCATGCCTATACCCGCCATGATATGATAAGCCTGAAACACAAAGTTAACCGGCGGCCAGTTTTCTTTGGGGAAATCTTTCAATCCTTTTATTTCCGAGTTCCAATCAAAGTTGTATAAAAAGCTCAGACCTTTGGGGGCGTAAATCCCATAGGTCTTTTCGTTTTGCTCATCAACAAATCCCATGGCATAAAGCGGCACACCTTTGGCAGTATTAAAATGTCCCTCAAACGCGGCCGCTTTTTCCGGCTGCATATTGATGACTTCAATCGCGTGAATATGCCCTGTTGCCAGTTGAAGCAGCGGTGTAACAGCAAAAAGAATTATGCCGATTTTCAGCATTGTTCTGGCCGTCTGGCCGTGTAAGCCTTTCCTAACGTAATATCCGGCGATTCCCGCAAGCATTATAGCGCAAGTCATCCACGAAGCCATTACCGTATGACAAAACCTGATGATTGTTGATGGATTAAAAACTGCTTCGGTAAAACTGATAAGAACAATTTTGCCCGCTTCATTTATCGCGTAACCCGCGGGAGTCTGCATCCAGGAATTGGCAACCATTATCCAGAAAGCGGAAAGGTGACCGCCAACAAAAACCAGCAGCGCCGCTACCCAGTAAACTTTCGCGGAGACCTTGTCTCTGGCAAAAATAAGCACTCCGATGAATACCGATTCCAGAAAAAAAGCGATAACGCCTTCGGCGGCGAGTATCGGCCCGAAAACATCTCCCACCGCCCGGGAATATTCCGACCAGTTTGTGCCGAAAGAAAATTCCATGACAATTCCGGTTGCCGCGCCTATCACAAAAATTAACCCCAGCAGCTTGACCAGAAAATCAGTTATCTTTTTATAGACTTCATCTTTTTTGGCAAGATATAGGGTTTCGGATATTAAAATAATCAGTGTAGTTCCCAGAGTCATGGCCGGAAAGAGAAAATGAAAGCCTATCGTAAAGGCGAACTGAATGCGGGCTAGGAGTAACGCGCTCATAAACACCTCCAAGTTTTGCTGATGAATATTAGCGAATTGGATATAACTTTTCAACAACTTATTTTTTTAACTGTCATTTGATGCTCAAATATATTATCATACAACCTAATACCATTTCTAAATCAAAGATGATATTGCGGCGGCTAGGCGGAGGCGACGAGGCGTATTATACACGCGTGACCTTCAGGTTATACGTTGAGGAAACCAACAACGACGCCAACAAAAATAGCGCTTTGATTTAGAATTGGTATAACAAAACAGCACCGGAGTTGTTTTTATGGCCAACCTCATCAGATGCAAAGCGTGCGGTTATGTAACCTGCGAGGGCAAGATTAAAGATGTATGCCCGGCATGTGGCGTGCCCGCAAAGATGTTTGAACCTTATGCAGACCCTGTAACGGAAAAGAGACGCAGAATCCTGAGGCTGCATATTCATCCCATTATTGTGCATTTTCCACAATCTTTCGTCTTCACTCTCTTTGTTCTGGCCGTTTTATCTTTTGTCGCGCCACCTCAAATTAATGGAAGCTTGCATTGCACAATCCAAGTGGTTTCATCTGCTCTCCCATTTTTTCTTATTCTGGCCTTGCTAACCGGACTTGTTGACGGCAAAACAAGATTCCGGAAACTGACAACGCCTTTTTTGAAGAAGAAATTTATATTAGGATTGAGCTTTCTATTTACATCTATTCTTATTGCCGCCGTTGCTTTTGCATTGCGGTTGTCGTCCGTACCTGTAATGGCATTATTCACCGTGCTGACAATAATAGCTGTGGGCTTTAGCATTACGCTGGGATTGATTGGCAGCGAATTGATGGAAGCAAAATTCCCCGGATGATTTTTTCCGGTCATGTCTGAGCGTTTGGTTCCTATGAAGAACAGCGCTTTGATCGGAAGCGCATTTACTTTAGAAGAGCGCATAATAAGTAGAACCTTACATTGCCAAGAATTTGTCGCCAATATGGCGAAAAATTCCTTTAGAATTGAAATTAAATATTTAGGGAGGAATACTATGAAAAAAATACACGTAATTTCAGCATATATCTTTAGCGCCTTGTTATTTGTTTTAATGATCTTCTGTCTCTATCCGCAAATTTCTTATGCCGATACGCCGCAGGATGTAAAACTTGAATATGATTCCGGCGCGCAAACTCTCGCGGTAACAATCACGCACAAATCCTCATTCCCCAGCTTTCATCACATCAAAACAGTTGAGATCAAGAAAAACTCTGCCGTAATCAGCACAAATAATTATGACACTCAACCTGGTAAATCGCCATTTATCTATACCTATAAAGTGCCCGCCGCAGAAGGCGATAAGCTGGAAGTGACCGCAACCTGTAGTCTATCCGGAAGTAAAACCGCGACCATTACAGTATCCCAGACGCCGATACAAAAGAAAACAGATGACGACTCAGCACGTGTAACCTCGCCCTATCTTTAGGATGTTAGGCTATTTGCGGAACTGGCGTTGCCAACAAAAATATCGCTTTAATGTAGAATGGAAATAACCGGTGCAGGAAAATAATTGGGATATAGTGATTACCGGTGGAACGTTGATGACCATGTCCACCGGAATGGAAATTATCGAAGATTCCATTGTCGGTATTAAAGACGGCCTTATTGTCGCGGTGTGTCAAAACAAAGATAGCGGACGCGCCGCCTTCCAGACAAAAGAAACGATAGATGCATCCGGCTGCATCGTTATGCCCGGATTAGTCAATACGCATACGCATCTGCCGATGGTCTGTTTCCGGGGCATGGCTGATGACCTGCCGTTAATGGAGTGGCTAACCGGACATATTTTCCCGGCGGAAGCGCGTTTCGTCAACAAAAAAATGGTTTACGACGGTGCCATGTTGGCCATGGCCGAAATGATTATGTCCGGCACGACAACTTTTTGCGATGGCTATTTCTTTGAGGATACCATTACAGAAGCGGTTAGTATTGCTGGAATGCGCGCTGTTGTCTCGCAGGGGTTCGCTGATTTTGCCACGCCGGATAATCCCATGTTCGAGAAAATGATGGCGGCGGCCAAACGTTTTGTAAAACATTGGCAGCCCCATGCGCCGATGATTACACCGGCATATTTCTGTCACTCACCTTATACCTGTTCTCCGGCAACACTTGTCAACGTAAAGGAAGCTGCCCGCGAAGCAGGCATTTTATACCTGATGCATTTGCTCGAAAATAAAGATGAGATCGATACTATCTTAAATCGTTACGGCAAAAAACCTGTGCAGCATCTGCTTGACCTCGGCGTTCTTGATGATCAGACTGTTGCCGTCCATTGTAATTGGCTTACCAAAGAAGATATGGCTGTTTTTGCTGATCTGGGCGTTAAGGTTTCGCATAATCCGGAAAGTTCTATGAAACTCGCTGCCGGCGTGGCCCCTGTTCCCGAAATGTTGCAACACGATATAACTGTCGGAATCGGAACGGACGGATGCGCCAGCAACAACGATATGGACATGTTTCGGGAAATGGATACGGCGGCAAAAATTCACAAAGTCACATTACTTGACCCTACCGTGATGAGCGCAGAAACAGTTTTAAAGATGGCCACGATTGACGGAGCAAAAGTACTGGGGCTGAATAAATTAATTGGTTCTATCGAAACAGGAAAACAAGCCGACATCATTTTAGTGGATATGAATCAACCTCACCTCACCCCGCTTTATAATTGCTATTCTCAACTTGTCTACGCCGCGCGCGGTGCGGATGTAAAAACCAGCATTATCAACGGCAAGATCGTTATGAAAGATCGTCAACTGCGCACGATTGATCTCCCAACGGCTATGAAAAATGTACGCAATATTGCCGCTGATATAATTGCCCGCAAATAATTTCAAAATTATTTGTATTATAAAACCGAGCCGCGATTACAGCTATTATTATAAAGAAGTTTCTATCATTATTTTTTAGGCGAAAACAATTTTAAATACTTTCCGTAACCTTCTTTTTCCAGATCCTCTTTAGGAATAAAACGCATTGCCGCCGAATTCATGCAATAACGCAAACCTGTCGGCTGCGGGCCATCAGGAAATACATGGCCTAAATGAGAATTAGCTCCTTTGCTCCTTACTTCGGTACGGGAAGTAAAAAGACTCTTATCTTCTTTCTCGACGATATTCCCGGGCTCCAGCGGTTTGGTGTAGCTGGGCCAGCCGGTGCCGGAATCGTATTTATCCAATGAACTGAAAAGCGGTTCACCGGAAACAATATCCACATAGATTCCCTCTTTTTTGTTATTCCAATACTCATTGTTAAATGGTTCCTCCGTGCCGCATTTTTGCGTTACTTCGTATTGCTGCGGGGAAAGTTTCTTCTTCAGCGCCGCATCATCCGGTTTGTTTAATTTTGCCGGAATTCCGGGCTTAAGACTTTTATCGTCTCCCCATAATTTATTTATGGTTCGATCACGGCCAGACCCTAAGCGGTAGGAATTATAACGCACCGGATTTTTGGCATCATAATCCTGATGATACTCTTCTGCAGGATAAAATTTAGTCAATTTAATTAAATCTGTGGCAATGGGTTTGCCGAGTTTGCCTGATTTTTCCAACGCCTGTTTCGATTTTTCGGCAATCTTCTTTTGTTCTTCACCTTGATAAAATATGGTGCTGCGGTATTGAGGACCACGGTCGACAAACTGCCCGCCTGCGTCCGTAGGATCAATATGGCGCCAGAAATAATTTAAAAGCTGTTCATAAGTGATTTTTTCCGGATCATAATAAACCTGTACAGCTTCAATGTAACCCATTTCAGCATATGATTCATAGGTAGGATTTTCACCCTTACCTCCGGCATAACCGGATACAACTTTTAATACACCAGGCAGTTTTTCAAAATCCGCTTTAACACACCAAAAGCACCCTCCGGCCAGTGTGGCAATATTTTCAGATCTTATTTCATTTTTATTAGCCATCTTTTTTCCCCCTTCTGCTTGTCCGGTATTGCCGTTTTGACAACCAAACACAAAGCTCAACATTATTAAATACATGAATATTTTTTTCATTATTCGTCTCCTTACAACGTTACTATATAAATTTTAACTATGATCTGATGATTGTCAACGGGAGATAAAGATATAAGACAGGTAGCATAAGTGATAATAACAGTCCCTGATGCTATTATATGTTAAAAGCAATGTCTTATCCAAACCAGAAGCGCGTCTGCATCCATGAAAATAACGGCAGAACTCTAACTTGACATGTGATATACATTACCAAGATAAGTGGCATTTTATTTTCGCGAGCTTTGATAATGAAAGTATCTCCTCATTTTCCTGAAAATTATAATCTTCTATCAACGAAGGCCTTGGAAACCGCAATACAACATGTGCCGGTGTATAAAGAGTGGAAGGCATTAGACCCGGGCTCATCTGTCGCGGTCGACGAACGTTTTCAGGCAATGCCTGCTATTTCCAAACGTGATCTGCGGAAACACACCTGGCGTAATTTCATTCCCCAGTGGGCAGATATTGACGCCGCCCTGCAAAGCGGAACAATCGAACTCGTCAATACCAGCGGAACAATTGAAGAGCGGATCACAAATGTTTGGTATCAGCCGTGGTGGGATGCGTCGGAAGCCGCGTCGTGGCGCTACAATTCTCATACAGCGGCATTAAAATTAGGTAATCATCGTGAAGCTATTCTTACCAGCCCCATGAATACAGGTATTCTTTCTGAAAATAGTTTACTGACTCTGGAGCAACGTTCTCTAGGCCGTTTTTTATATCTCAACGAAAAAATTAATCCGGCTCTGTGGGATGGCAAGCTGATCGAACGGATCATTCGCGAACTTGAGATATTCCAACCCACTATTCTGGAGGCAAATCCATCATATCTGGCGAAGGTCGCCCGATATGCTCACCGGCATGATCGGCAAGTTTTTCAACCGCCGGTAATTACTCTTACCTATGAAAATCCGGGAATTCTGTCCAGAAAGCATATTCAAAAAGCTTTTCGTTCTCCTTTAATCAGTTCCTACGGTTCGACTGAAGCGGGATATGTTTTTATGGAATGCGAACAGGGGAAACTTCATCAGGTATCTTCCTGCTGCCGGGTTGATGTAGAGTACATGCGCCCTGAATATGGATATCCTTACGTGGGAAGATTGCTGCTGACAACTCTGACCAATCCCTGGAGATCTTTAATCCGGTTCGACGTTGGTGATCTGGTGCAGATTGATCCTGCCGGCGCTTGCGCCTGCGGCCACGATGACGGATACGTTGGCAGCGAATTTGCCGGTCGTATCGCTGATCTCACCTATACGACAGATGGGGCTCCGGTAACCACGGCAACAATCGAATCTATTATGGCAGGATGGGAATCCGTTGCTGAATATCAGGTCTTTCAACAAGATGGTATTTATAATATCAACATTGTTCTTGATGAGGAAGACACCACCTCTAAATCCCTGAAGGAAAAAATAATTGAACAGTTGTTGTCTCTTTATGGCCGAAGCGCTGTCATTAATGTGCGTTTTGTGGAAAAAATTGAAACAGAACCCTCCGGCAAGTACAGATTAACGCGCTCAAACATTTCCGTTAACATTGACAGGCTCTTTGTCAAAGGAGATTTATGATACTAACAGCTTCATAATAATAATGACTTTTTCATCTTGTTCAATGTCATTCCCCAGCCTGACTGAGGAATCCAGAAAGTTGCCGAATACACGATTAACAACCATTGGCAAAATATGATTGACACAAAAATTTATATTACTTATATTCTCTCCATTGCGAACCATGATTATTCCTTATTAGTCATGTAATACCCCGCAGCTTGCTGTGGATTTGAAAGGTTGACCTGTATGAAAATAATTGTTTCCGGCTCACTGGCATATGACAGGATTATGGATTTTCCCGGACACTTCTCCGATCACATTCTGCCCGATAAAATTCATGTTCTAAACGTTTGTTTCCAGGTGAATAGCATGAAGGAAAAATACGGCGGCACAGCGGGAAATATCGCCTACTCGCTCACACTGATGGGTGAAAAGCCTCTCATCTGTGCCACTATTGGCCATGATTACCAACGGTATTTCAAATGGCTGGCGAAAAACGGAATATCTACGGAAGGCATCAAAATCATCGCCGACGAATTCACGGCAGGCGCCTATATTACAACCGACAAGGCCGATAACCAAATCACCGGTTTCAATCCCGGGGCAATGAAATATCAATCTACATTAGACTTTGACAAATTCGATCCCCAAAAAACAATTGTTATCGTTTCTCCCGGCAATTTTGAGGACATGGTTAATTACCCGCGCGCCTGCAAAGCCAGAGGAATCGATTATATCTTTGATCCCGGACAATCTCT
This sequence comes from Syntrophaceae bacterium, assembly GCA_003141615.1. Lineage (GTDB taxonomy): Bacteria > Desulfobacterota > Syntrophia > Syntrophales > Smithellaceae > Smithella. The sequence continues at coordinate 9,655 of PLMV01000080.1, read as the reverse complement.
GCCTATGTGGGATGTAAAAGATTTGATCCAAGTCATAGAAGGATGTCGGATACTAATCGTTAATGATTACGAACTGAGCCTGATCATCAGCAAGACCGGGTTGAATAAGGATGCCTTATTGAAAATGGCCGGAACAATTATCACCACACTGGGAGAGTTGGGTTCACAGGTTTCCACGCAATATAATGAAATTGCTATTCCCACCTTCAAGGCAAAGAAGGTGGTGGACCCGACCGGCGCCGGAGATTCTTACCGGGGCGGCCTGATCAGCGGTCTGGTTCACGGCAAAGATATTGAACAAAGCGCACTGATGGGGAGCGTTTGCGCTTCTTTCGCCGTGGAGAACTACGGCACTCAGGAATACAGCTTCACTCTTGAAGAATTCAACGCGAGACTTAAAGGCTGACCGGAATTACTAGCAAGTAGTTCCCCCGATCTGTCCACTTTGCAAGATGGCAAACCTAAGAGAGGTTGATAAAGACTTGCATGCCGTCCCTGGATTACAAATCAAAATATGCCGATATTTTTTTGATTGCCGGAGGGCCGCAATCGAAAAATCGTATCGCGATTCTGGCCGAAGTATTAAAGAGCAGAAATACCAATTTGCAGTCAAAAGTATACCGAGGCGGCAAGGAAGAGGCGACGCAGGCGTATTCTAATATACGTCGAGGAACCGATGACCCAGGCATGCGCCGGGCAGGCTCAGCCAACAAAGGTAGACGAATGAATGCGAATTGGTATAAAAAGAAAGCCCCTTGCGTTGCTTATATCGGCACAGCCAGCAGCGATAACAAAGAATTCTTTTTAATGTTAAAGCAAATATTAATGGCTGCCGGCGCCGGAAATGTGACATTTGTTCCCATCGTGCGGCGATTTGATCCGGATAAAGCCCGGGATATTTTGCTCGCCAGCGACGTTGTCTTTATCAGCGGCGGTGATGTGGATTTGGGAATGAAATATTTGCGCAAACGAAATTTAATTTCTTTCTTTCGGGAGCTTTATGAGGGTGGAAAACTTTTCTGCGGAATTTCCGCCGGAGCTATCATGCTGTGCCGCTACTGGATGCACTGGCGCGATCCTGATGATGACAGCACAGTCGAACTTCTGGATTGCCTTGGATTTGCGCCGCTGCTTTGCGATGTTCACGATGAAGAAGACAATTGGATGGAAATGAAAAGATTGCTCGGTTTCTTCCCGCAAGGTACTGTCGGTTACGGCATCCCGGCCGAAGGCGCTCTGCGTGTTGCTCCAGACGGCAAAATCACAGCTATCGGTTCAGCACCAGTACGCTTTATCAAAAAAGGTTCGAACATAATAATCGTTTGATTATTGAAAGATATTGGCGTAAATAATTAAGCATTAAATTAATGACACTCGCTGAAAACGAACTATGTGAAGTTTGAAGCGTAAGTGGAATTATCCCGTGTGCGAAGCATAGCGGGGCAATATAAATACTCCGGAGCTGCTTTGGGGGTCATACCCGTGATTACGTATATTAATTGTTGCCGCCGCTTAGCTCCGCCGTTATGCAAATATTGAGGTGCGAAGGTAAATGAAAAATTCTGATTATTATTCAAATGTGGCAAAGTATTACGAGCAGGTGGGAGAAAAATTAAAAAACAAGTATGGGGAAAAACCTATCCCAAAGCATATTATTGAAAAAGAGTTTTGCAATCTCAGCAACTATGCGAAGGGCGGCGTGTTAGTTACGGATTACTGTTATAACCTAATAAATAAGGCAAAATACTCATTTCAGCATTCACTTTTTGAACGTATTGGGCGCGGATTATTTTACTATCTTGGTCCGGGTTATAATTATAATGGAGAAATTACTTGGAAGCCAAAAGGAAAGAAAAAAAGTGTTGTTGGATATTGGCGCAATGGTAAGTGGTATTTAGATAATGATCCAAGAAAAAGTACATAACCACTAAGCTACCGCTTTTGAGTTCATTAGCTGAAATAAAAATAAGGGAGACGCATTATGAGAGCAGTTGCCTTTTTTTTTGTAGTTGTATTTTTATTGTTTACAGCCTGCGCATCTCTCCACATTCAACCTACCGACTCAACCGGCACGAAGGTCACTAAAGCCTTGGCTAGGGTACCCGTCGCGATCTTCACCTGCGGTTTGTCCGAGATGTGGCATCTGCAGGAAGGAACCATGGAATCGTGGATTGGGCATCATGAATCGGATCTCTTCATGTCTTGGGGTGCACCAGATGCGGTACTCGAAGACGGGAGCGGTGGTCACATCCTCGTGTATACCGAGAATCGCATGCACGTCAGTAATGGAGAAGCCACAACGACGTCCAGCGGCAATGCATACGGTCAGGTCTACGGTAACCAGGTCTACGTCAACAGTCAGGTACAGAGCTACACCACATACACGCCGGCGCAGGTACAGCAGTGGAAGGTCTACCGACAGTTTCGAGTTAACTCTGCCGGCCAGATCATTAAGTACTCTTGGCGCGGTCTCTAGCGCATCGCGTCGCCCAACAAGCCACTGAAGCTGACGACTGCGGGCTGCTGACATTTAATATAGTTTGTAAGGAGGCTGCAGAATGAAAGAACCTATGGACCATCCAACAGAGCGAGGGGAGAAGACAGGACCATGTCCTGAGTGTGGTTATCATGAAGTTGTGGCAAGGAAATCTCGCACAACCGGGGAGTTGTATTTTGGATGTGCGAAACCCAAACAAGGACCATCTAAAGGTTGCAATTTCAAAGGCTGTAGAAGTCACTGAGGTAACAAGAACATCCGGCCGACGGCCAAGCCTGATTCTTAGCGTTGGTCGATTGAATGTCCATAGGAGAACTGAAAGATGATCCGGAAACTCAAAACAGGTGAGTACCGCATATACTCTCTAAAGAAGAACCCCAAAACCGGGAAGCGGAGAAATCTTGGAACATTCACAACGCGTGAGGCTGCGGAAAAACACGAAAGAGAAATTCAATACTTCAAAAGACAATGACGTACACTATCAGGGGAAATGACGGCCTGAAACGGATGATAACATTTATTGAGTGTCAGCAATTTTCCGGTAGTTAATAATATTCTTTCTGTGATTAAATAAGATCAGCAGAAACGTTGCCAGCGCGCCGGATACTGCGCTTAATTGCCAGTGGAGTGTGAAAGCCTGCCCCAAAGCCAGAGTAAAAACCATGAAAAATGAAGCAATAAAAGTAATCCGGCCAATACCGTAAACGGCAAGCCAGATTGCCGCGGCAATAAGAGCCGCCCATGGCGCGATAAGGGCTGTAAAGCCTAAATAGTTAGCCACGCCCTTGCCTCCGCGAAAGCCATGAAAGCACGGAAAGCTGTTTCCTAAGACAAGAAAAAAACCCGCCCAGGGTAAATACTGCCTTTCCAGAAAATGCACGGCGACAGCCGCCACAACCAAAGCCCTGCCGATATCAAGTAATAATATTACCGTCGCCCAAAAATATCCCGCCTGACGATAAACGTTTGTTGTTCCCGCGTTGCCGCTGAAACTCAGGCGAGGATCTTCTCTGCCGGTTAGTTTAAAAAATATAATGGCGAAATTTATAGAACCGGCAAGATAAGCAAAAAAATAGATTAAAAATGTTTTTCCCATGTTTGAATTCCCGATTCAAGTTTTTTACTTGAACTAAAGTGAAATCAACTTAATGAAGTACGCCTGGATTCCCCGGTCAAGCCGGGGAATGACAAAACGGTGTCTAAATTATCATGAGACCACTAATAGTTTTTATAAATCTGCTTTAATCCACTGCGGCGGATGCAGGCGGCCTTGCGACACATCCCGCATTTGAATGCCGCTGATGCTTTCAAACATTATACCATCTAAATCATAAATCCAGGCATCAAATATCAGCGATTCATGATTGACCTTCACCGGCACAACCCGGCCAAGATAGGCGCCTCCTTTTTTTGTCTTCTGATAAATTACTCTTTTTTCAAATCCTGTGGGAAAGGAAACAATGTCGGTAAAGCGTTGCCCCCAAACACAGGCCGCATGCATTGCCGCGTCCAGAGGAAATGGAGAACCGAGCAAATCTTCATCCGCCTCGTTGCCCCCGCCCGAAAGATAAGCCAGTGCGCCCTCAGGTGAAACTGATAAATCACCGATGATGTTTTGATAAGCCGTCCCAAAAGGCACCAACTCACGGTAAATAGTAGTTGAAGGCACGCTGATGTAATCTCCTTCCAGTTTCTTCACAACACGAAAAGGAGGCACAAAAGATGGCGCGGAATCAGCGGCGGCAAACTCCACGCGGGCATGTTCGACTGTGCGGCTGATCGTGCCGGTCTTCGATTTTACCGAGGTTAAAAGCGAAGCTACGACGACGCCATCATCGGTAGTTTCTATATCAACAAATACTTCCAGACGCCGTGTATCCGGCGAAATTGATAAAAAACGGAAAAATCGCGCTTTGTGCAGACAACTGATGTTTATTGGGGGAAAATTTATTTTAACAACCTTGGCCAGAACAATTAACACTTCCACCGCGGGCAGAATAACTTTCCCTTCGAAATGGTGATCCTGCAGATATGGGTATACCTCAATATTCCAGGGATACCGTTTTTTTTGATTTAACCGGGGAACGATTTCCATAGTTGAACCGTTTTCGGATCGACGGCCACGGGAGTGCCCGTCAAATTTAAAGCGCAATGTTTTGTAAAACCGATACAGATTATATGTCCCTTTTCCGTGTGCGTGATGACGTAGTCAAACTGCAAACGCACCCGCTCCAAATTTACCGGCCGCGTGTAAATGTACATTAAATCGTCGTAATACAAAGGCTGATAAAAGCTGATGCCCAAATCAAAAATCGGATAAACATAGCCGCTCTCCTCGATTTCTTTGTAGGAATAAGCGACATCGCGCATCAATGAAGTCCGGCCGAATTCAAAATAACGCAGGTAATTGGAATGATAAACCACTTGCGAACGATCCGTATCGACATATAATGTCCTGTATTTCGAACGATGCCAGACAAGCCCGGTGGTAACGTCGCGCACATAACGCTCATCATTACTGTATATTTCCGGTTTAAATGGTTTAGGTTTCATTTTTACACTCCTCTAAAAATAACACAGCAATTTGTTCCGCCGAATCCGAAGGCGTTGGAAAGAGCAATTTCGTATTTTTGTTTGCGAGCCTCATTAGGTACCACATCAATATCGGCAAAATCAGGATCCGGGACATAGTTAATTGTGGGCAGGATAATGCCCCTCTTCATTCCCTCGATAGTCAAAGCGGCTTCAATGGCGGCGGTCGCGCCCAGCGTATGTCCCAACTGCGATTTGTTTGAGGATACAGGAATCTTCTCTATTTTTTTGCCAAATACTTCCCGCAGACACTTTACTTCCGTGCTGTCACCTTTAGGCGTGGAAGTGCCGTGGGCATTGACATATTGGATATCTTCCGGTTTCAATCCGGCATCTTCAATAGTTTCCCGGATAGCGCGGATAATAGTCGAAGTATTAGGACTGGTGTAATGATGGGCATCCGAAGTCCACCCGATACCCAAAACTTCGGCCCTGGGTTTTAGTCCGTAAGCTTTGATCATTTCTTCCGCCGCCAGAACGACCACGCCCGCTCCTTCCGAAAGGACAAAACCTTTGCGGTCAACGCTGAAAGGACGGGAAGCTTGTGCCGGATCAGCATAAGCGCGATCGTTGGGATGAACCTTGATCGTGGCGTTCATATTGGCAAACCCGTGAATCAGCTCCGGTAAAATTGGCGCGTCCGCGCCGCCGGCCAGGACGAAATCACAATCGCCATCCCTGATCATTCTTGACCCGAGGCCAATTGCATGGTTGCCGGAAGCGCAAGCGCCCTGCGGCGAAAAAATCGGCCCGGTAAATTTTAACAGCATTCCCGCTTTGCCGGCGGGAAGATTCGCGCATAAGTTAGGCAGCAAATAAGGGCTGACCCTAAGCGGCCCGCGGTGTTCCAGGTCGTGCGCGGCAATGCGAAAAGCATCCGATCCATTGAGCGCCGAACCGATAAGGCAAGCCATTCGCGGAGCAATCTGGTCATCAATGGAAATTCCTGAATTTTGCAGTGCCTCTTTGCAGACAGCCATAGTTAAAATCACAAAAGCCGCATTCCAGTTATAAACTTCCTTCGCGTCGGTAAAATCAAGCTCCAGCGGATACCAGTCCGGAATTTCCCCGACTATGTCGCAAGCCGATTCTACTTTACAACGCGTTACCTTCCGAAAACCAGCTTCACCCTTGACGGCCCTTTTCCACGTTTTCTCAAAGGTGGCCCCCAGTGGAGTGGCCGCGCCATAACCAACGACAAAAACTTTTCTATTTTTAGGAGCTTTCATAATACAGAGATTATCCTTTATTTGTGAAACTACAATTCCAAAAGCGAAGCGCAGTGGAATTGGAAAGTTGAACAATCCCGCTAAGCGGAGGGTATAATACTCAGCAGCTTGCCACGAAACGTTTCCAAAGCTTGCTTTGGATTTTTATACCCGTGGTCAAAGTCTGCGCAAAACCAGGCAGGAATTGCATCCGCCGAAACCAAACGCGTTTTTTAATACAAATTCCTGACTCACTTTTCTGGCGCCTTCGGCAACACAATCAATTTCAATTGCCGGATCAGGAACATAATTTATCGTGGGCAGCAATGTCTCTTTAATCATCCCTTCCATGGCCAATATGGCTTCAATGGCGCTGGATGCGCCCATCGCATGGCCAAGTTGAGATTTGTTTGCCGATACCGGCGGTATATTTTTGCCGAAGATATTGCGCAAAGCATCAGCTTCTATTTTATCACCTACTTTTGTGGATGTTGCATGCGCATTGACCGCGTCAATGTCTGCCGGCTGTAATCCGCTATTGGCAATGGTTTCCTTTATACATCTTTGCACCGTTGTCAAGTTGGGTGAAACAAAATGGCTGGCATCGGAGGTCATGGACCATCCGGCCATTTCTATTTTTGATTTTAGCCCGTGCGCTTTGGCAAATTCATCCGTTGCCATAATAATGCAACCGGCGCCTTCGGAAACGACAAAACCTCGCCTGTTGAAGGAAAAAGGCCGGCTCGTTTTTTCCGGCGGCTCTTCCGGCTGTCCTTCTTTCGGACGGTAAGCGCCATTCATCGTGGCAAATCCGGCGACAATCGGCTCAACCAAAGGGAAATCTACGGCACCGCAAATGACCACATCCGCCATATTTCTTTGTAACAGCATTTCGCCCATAATCAACGAAGTTACTCCCGTTGCACAAGCTGTAATAGTCGAGCAGATAGGTCCTGTTGCGCCCGTGAGGATGGAGACCTTACCGCCAACCATGTTGATGCAGGAATTGGGATTGGTAAAAGGATGAGGCATCTTGCCTTCCGCGATTATCAGACGATCAGCATGCAGTACCGCGTCCAGCCCGCCGACCGCTGAACTAAACGTAACCGCCACTCGCGGCGCGATTTCCGGCGTAATTACAATTCCGCTTTTTTCCAGAGCCCGATGCACAACCAGCAGGGCATACTTGAAGATCGGCGATGTCCAATGCGCCATTTCCCGCGGCTGTAAAAAAGGATATGGGCACAAATCAACTTCCGCAACTTCACCGGCAACACGCACCGGAAAATCGGCGGTAAGCGGAAATCTGGTCAACTTTCCTATTCCACAATCTCCATCTATGGCACGCTGCCATTGGGTATCCAGATCCGTCCCTAAAGAAGACACGGCATCGTAACCTAATATAAACGCTTTTTTTGAACCCATAGCCATCTTCCTAAAAGCAAGAAAATATCATCTCCTTTGGAAAAGGGAAATCCCTAGGATGTTGATAACAAATTGTTTCTATATCAAAAATTGCTGGGTATTACCAAGGAATAAAGTGGTATAGTTTGGCAAACATTTCGTAAACTTCAATCCAGCCCTGTAAATCTTTGGTCGAGCGCATGTGTTCCCGCTTGTTGACCATTATCCAACTCATATGAGCCGCGCCATCCTTGCAGGTGGAACAATCACGAGTTGCCGATGTGCAGCAGCGATGAACTGTTTTTAAATCGGAAGCCCAGCGGGAAAAATTGATCAGACGACGGGGCCGGGGGGTTCTATTGTCCAGAGATTCGGTGACCGATGGGCATTCGTTCCAACCAAAGGTACGTTCCATCATCTTGCCTGTGGTGATAATTTCGTGATAATATTTACTGGAAATTATAGTCTGTGGGTATCCATCCAGCATTTCATCCATTTCGTAGCGTAAATCTTTGAGTTCGCCTTCGCGCCACGAAAAGCCGTTAACGCCTTCGTCATTCGATAGAAGCTGTAGATGCACTTTTAAGCCGACATCGGCAATTCTTTTGATTACCGGTTCGATCTTTCCCACCTGCCGCGGCGTTATAGTATAAAGATAATAAGTGTAAGCGTCGCCGGCATAATTTTTACTGGAAATAGCAAAAGTGTCGCGCCCGCGGAGAGTCTTTTCATCTTCGCTGCTGCCCCAAAGTGAAATTCCCACCATCAAGTCGGGGAATTTTTCCCGGGGAACTTTAATCAGACCATTGGTGGCGCAATATGTGGGCAGGCGCTTGTAAAAAGCTTCAACGCGATCCATGCAAAGAGTCGGCTCGCCGCCGATCAAAATCGCCAGATTTACTCCACGCGCTTTTTCGCGATCAATAAAATCTTCCCATTTTTTTATATCCATTTCTTCTTCCGCCGCCTTATGTTCTCCTGAAGAAAAGAAAAAACAACCCTTGCAACGCAAATTGCAGCGGTTGGTTACATCGTATATGGAACTGCGGATATTAAGATTTGTGATCCGTCTGTAGCGTTCGTGCCAGTCTTTATCTAATAATGTACTAACTGTCTTCATCAACTTGTCCTTACTTATATCAATATCAAAGCGCTTTCTTTGTCGGCAATGACTTTCTTAACTTATCGCCGCATGCGGCGGATTTATAATTTCGGCGCAAAGATTTTCGCCTTTTTCATAACCCATCACCCAGACCGCCAGATAAGTATCCACATAATCCAGCCAGGATTTAAAAGCAGCCGGATTGTTTACATGCCGGTAAAGGCGCGCTGTAACGACCGCGGAACCGGCGGCATAATGACGGCAATCGGCGCAATCCGTATCCGGCACACAACAGGCGACAGACCTGTCCCAATTAAGGTCCGTCCTGTATTGCCGAAAAGACCTTCCCAGACCGATATCCTGCGAAGGATTCCGGCGGGGATATGAACAACTGTAAAGATCGTGCAAACCTTTTTTATGAGTATGCGCCACGGCATTGTAAACGGAAAAAAGAACATTCTGCGGATATTTATTCAAAAGCGTTATCATCATTTGTCTTGTTCGCGCAAAAGATTCATCATCGTGCCGCAGATTTCCTGTGTAACCGACCGGCGAAGAAAAAACATTAAAGGTCAGTTTACATCCGTGGGCAACAAGCTCTTCGGCGACATCTTTTACTTCATCGATATTTTCCCGCGTAAAGGTGTAAACAAATACCGCGCGCTGATCATTTTTATAATTTTCAATCTGTTTTATTAAAAGATTTTTAGCTTTGCGCACGCGCAGGCTGGTTTCATCATTACCCCAAACGGAAATATGTATTTTGTAGCCGACTGATTCAGGGATTTTTTTAAAACCATTGGTGGCAATACTGCCCAGCGGCATTTCCTGATAACAAACATCGAGCAATTC
>PLMV01000217.1 GCA_003141615.1 Syntrophaceae bacterium | reverse complement strand
TCTTCAAGAGACAATATCCGGATCGCCATAAGGGCGGCATTTTTTGCGCCCGCCTTGCCGATAGCCATGGTCGCCACGGGGATGCCGCCCGGCATCTGTACGGTAGATAATAGAGCATCCAGCCCCCGCAAGGAGGTAGCATCAATGGGAACGCCGATGACGGGCAGATGGGTTTGGGATGCGATAACACCGGCCAGATGTGCAGCGGCACCGGCTCCTACAATGATGATTCGAATGCCTCTTTCTGCCGCCTTTTTTGCAAAAGAGGAAGTCCTCTCCGGTGACCGATGCGCGGAGGTCAGCACGACCTCATGAGAGATACCGAAATCTTTGAGGGTCTTGACGGTTTCTTCCATCACGGGCAGATCCGATTCACTTCCCATGACCACACTGACTGACACCTTTGCCTTTTGTATCATCACTCATCTCCCCAAAGCGGGTGTTTCCCTGATCATTGCCTTAGAACCTGGACGGTGGTTGAAATGGACTTAATGGATTATTTTTATGGAGCCGATGCGCGGATTCGAACCGCGGACCTACTGATTACGAATTAGTAAGTTCATCAAATACATATTATATTCAAGATATTTACATAATATAATATTGGCCACAGGCCAACGACCCTCTTTTCATTAATAGAATATAAATGACATTACCATGGGTTCGATTCCCCTGCACTTCCGCCATTACTTTATGTATAAATCAATTATATGTTTAAAATTGATCCGATGTCAATCCGAAAACTGGATTGGTGCATCCAATAAATTTTTATTGAGCGAAGCGGAATAGAGGAATGGGGGCGGGGCGGAACGAAGTGAGCACGCGCCGTGAAGCATGAGGCGTTTGTCTGCCGAATTCTGAACTCTGATCAGATCGCCCGCAACTCATGAGTGAAGCGCCCGCGGGACGCGAATCTTAAGCGTAGTGAATTAGCGAGGGCAAGGCAACCGATTTCCACTTGGTTGCCGACACGGAGAGAGGCGTAGGCCGAATGGAGGTAGAGAGCGAAGCGGACCGTTCTTTCTGGCTAACCGGAAAAGATGAAAATGGGCAATGGAATGAAACAGTTTTAATTGATGATTTAAAACGCATTTAAGATATTGAAATTATTTCACCAGAGAAGTTCACTACTTGTACTGAGCAATATCGTCTCGATATTTTTTAAGAAGCGGAATGTCATGGCCAGTGTAGGCGTCACGTTTGTATGTATTGCAGAACGTCATCTGGTAGAGACCCTTCATCGTGTCCCACAAAGCCCATATGACTTTATCCAATTTTGATTTAGTGATGCCAGCCTTATTGTAGACTTGCTGAGGGTCAGAGACGGCGGCCTTATCTATGTGCACGAAGGTCTTATCCCTGATGGTTTTAAGGCAATTCGAAAAATCACGAAGGTCCTCAATACTAAGCCCGGCATTCTCAAGAGCCGCAGTGACACCTTTGGGATTGCAACGATAAAGGTACCAAAATGATGCTACTTTTTCGCCTTGCTCTAAAATCCTAACCATCCGTAACAGCCTATCACTATACAGCCCATTTCTTGCAACTTGAAAGAAGTCCATACCGTGAGACACAACTGGGCCGAGCGCTACTAATGCTTTCTGATCGATAGATAGCCAGCTAGTCTCTCTCGTAATCCGCTCAACGGCTCTCTTATAGCGTGTTATAGACGTCATGTCTATACCCCTCTCTAGCAGAAAGTGAACGATTTATTAGAAAGGTAAATAGTCTACCATTCAATCCCTTTGTCTCTCAACATTTTCTGTGCATCTTTGTGACCAAGTTTCGCGGCAGTTTTCCAATCGCTGATAGCCTGTTTAATATTACCTAACCAATGGTAAGCCAACCCCCGACCGAAATAGGCTTCTGATCTATTTGGTTCCAAATCAATAACTTTATTGAAATCATTAACAGCTATTTTCAAATCATTAATAGATTGTCGTTTGTCACCTTGTTTAGCATAGGCAATACCTCGGCTTAAATAGGCGAATGTATATTTAGGAGCAATGTCAATTACTATATTAAAATCGGTGATCGCTTGGCTATAATCTTTTTTTCTGAAATAAATCGCACCACGATTACTATAAGCTTGTGCATTATAGGGATCCAGTTTAATTGCTTTGTTTGTATAATCTAACCCCTCATCATAATTGCCGCGCTTAACCTCAAATAGTGCACGCACGTTATAGACTTCCGCAGAATCTGGATCGAGATTGATAGCTTTTCTCAGATACCAATATGCTCTAATCTTATTTCCTAACCCAAAGTGAGCATCACCAAGACATAAATAAGCAAGTGAATTATCTGGACTCAATCTAACGGCTTTTTCGGCATCTTTTAATTGTCCTTCATGATTATGCAACGCGGAGAAGAGCGCCCCTCGTATCACATATGCGTATGAATAATTAGGGTCCAGTACGATGGCTCTATTAGCATCAATCAGACCTCTTTCAAGATCACGCAGCCTAAAATATATATAGCTACGTCCAACGTATGCAAATGCAAAATTCGGATCTAGTTCAATAGCCTTATTAGAATCTTCAATCGCGTTGTCATTTTTCCCCAATTTCGTATTAAGATGTGCGCGAATAGCATAAGCTAATGCATATTGGGGGTTCTTTTGGATAGCGTTGGACAGTTCCTGAATCGCTTCTTGAAGTTTTCCGGAAATTGATAGCTCAATACCTTTCCGAAACATTTCTATGATACTTAGCCCTTCTATGGCTTTCATGTATTGAGATATTTTCTTTTCATTTGTTGGATCTGTCTTAAGTTCGCTTTTTAAGCGTTCAATTTCCGCAGATAGTTCCTCGACCTTTTTTCTTGTTTCTTCTAATTCTCTCATCTTTTGCAAGTCTTGGCGGAGAGAATGAACTTTCTCAAAGGCCTCTTGAGGATCAGCGGAAACCTCTGCCTTAAGCCAAAATGTCTTACCGTCCCATCTTTCATCCATCACTTTCACGGAGACGGTGGCGGCTGAATAGGCTGTGATCTGGTCTTTTGTTAATTGAAAATTTACGATTTCCGTATGGCTTTCATAATAGACCCCTAGTTCCTCCAAAAGAAGCCTCGTGACTTGTTTCACCGCTAATTCCCTACAGGACTCCTCATTGTCATATTCACTTGCCGGATAGGCATATTCCCTGGTGATGGTTTTTAATTCGGCAGATGTATGATTAGGAATGAATAAAATAAGAAGAATAAAGATTAGACTGATTCGTATAAGAGAAGATTTCATCATGGTGGCACCCCTCTTACTAATTGATGTCATTTTATATATCAACCATGAATAAACCGCAATATTTATTAGCTAATTATAATTGAAATGTTGAATGTATTGCCTGAATCAGAAAAACAACATTTCAGAAAGAAGTGAATCTCACCGGCACCGACGAGAAATGTGCGGAGCCATTCTCGCCGGTGCCGGTGACTGGGGCTACTTTCGGAAAGCCTTGACATAATTTGTCTTCATGCTAATTTCATAAAAACAGGTGAAATAAAATGGTCACGATGCAGAAAGACATAAGAGAAATGAAGCATTTCAGAAAATGGGCTGAGGATAAAAATCCATTTCTAGCAACAACGGCACTGATGATCGCCGGCTTTTCTCAAGACTGTTTTGAACTATTTGAATCAGTAAGAAAAGGAAAAAGGATAGAAGGTGATATTCCTCTGCCTTCGCTAAAGAGATGGCTCAAGCTGTATCGTAACCCTAACAGGATCGGTAAAGTTTTGCTCAATGCTCTAAGAGACATTAATGATGATACGGCCAAAGGAGTAGCTATCGTTGAAGGCCTACTTAACGGAGCCAAGCAACTGCAAAAAATGACCGGTGAACAGTTTAAGGCTGAATGGGAAAAGATGCTTCCCGATGAAAAGAAAGAAATAATTGAAGCCGGTCATAAGACAATTGAAGAATATAAGGAATATTTAATTCATGATTTTACAGGTGAAGCAAATGAAGACGAGGTGAAGGAATTTAAAAAGAACTTAACAAAGCCAGAGTTCATCTTTCTTATCCGCGTCCTGGTTCCCTCCTTCAGTCTTTACGGCACCTATCCGGTTGACCTTCTCAGAAAGGCACAACAAGGCGATGATGATGCACTTGAAAAACTTATCAGACTGGATAAATCCATTATATTTGACCCCAAGATCAGCGAAATCATCCATCAAGCGCAGGCGATGAAAAAGCAGGGAAGAATGTCCATGATAAAAAAGGCCTTCAGCAGATCGCCAAGAGTGAAAACGGACATGAAAATGATAAAATGCAATCTTGGGGGCCTTATCTCATATTTCTCCATAGCGATGAGACAAAAAATAACCGCAGCGGAAATAAACCATTTATATAACGCTCTCGCCCGAGACATGGGCATTGGTGAAGTTGATCCGGATCTCAAAAATCCGGATCATATTATATGCGATGAGGCTTTTGAAAAAGCCATACAAAGGGCTCGTGCCATGTGGCATATCATTCTAATACCGGACAAAAAATAATTCATTTTCTGTCCGGTTCCTTCATCCCTTCCGCTAGTAATCTCTTGTCATGAAAACGAGATTACTAACAAGCCAACATCAGAAAAGAGTTCATGAGGTCGACAACGCAAGCATAGACAGCCGTGATGCGATGCTTTGTCCATCATCCGAATCGGGGTGGCATATGACTATCAGCCACCCCGCAAACGTGAAAAATATATTAGCATCAGGGGTTGATTCTCTTGTTATATCAATGAATATTGATTGGAGAGATACAGCTCTTTTTGCCATTCTTGATGATCTCAAAGAAAAGGCGAAACAATACAGTCTTGATTATCAGGGACATATAAAACATTTCAATCCTGAAGAAGTCTGGCCTTTCGCAATAAAGCCCCATGGAACAAAGGGCTTTTCGTGGATCTTAAGCGGATCTGATTTTTCCTTCAAAATAGCCAACTCACAAGAAACTGGTTCAAGACCTAATGTAATGATCGAGATTCGATCTGAAGCGTTATGGCGGTTAGGACCTGAAGA
>PLMV01000018.1:53962-56711 GCA_003141615.1 Syntrophaceae bacterium | reverse complement strand
TGGTAATGATGCATCTGAGCCGCTTTTGTGAAGATTTGGTTTTGTGGTCTTCGGATGAATTTGGCTTTGTCGAAATATCCGATGCATATACCACCGGCAGCAGCATCATGCCGCAGAAGAAAAATCCTGATGTGGCGGAACTGATCAGAGGTAAAACCGCCCGGGTTTATGGTGATCTTTTTGCGATAATGACTATTCTCAAAGGGTTACCCATGGCTTATAACCGCGACTTGCAGGAAGATAAGGAACCACTGTTTGATGCTGTAGATACCGTAAAAGATTGTTTGGCAATCTTTACGGAAATGATAAAACATACAAAGTTTAATGCCGCAAAGATGTATGCGGCGGCAAAGAGAGGATTTTCCACAGCGACCGATGTCGCTGAGTATTTGGTTAGAAAGGGCATACCTTTCCGCCGGGCGCACGAAATTGTCGGAAACATCGTCGCTTATTGCCTGAAGAATAAAAAAGAATTGGAAAATTTGACTTTAAAAGAGTATCGGAAATTTTATAACGGATTTACTCAGGATATTCAAACAAAAATAAAACTGGAAAATGCAGTCAATTCACGTAAACATACAGGAGGAACGGCAACGGCAGCAGTGCTGGAAAGGATCAGGGAATTTGAAAAAAGTTCCGGTAAAATATAGCATATTTGCTTGCCTGATGACGGTGATTTTTTTTACAGGTTGCGGTCTGAAAGGAAATCCGGTTTCCTTATCTGCCGCGTCTGATCATCGGCAGAGCGTACAAAATATGAAGGCTGTTTCGTCAGGTGATGCAGTAATATTGAAATGGGATTACTACGATAAAGATGTAAAAATTAATTATATCGCCATCGAGAGAAGCGAAGTTGGCAGTGCCGGAAATGAATGCAAAGATTGTCCGAGGACATTCGAACGTATCGGTCAGGTTCCGGTAAAAGGGATAATAATAAAAAATAAAGAATCCAATACTCTTAGTTTTACTGATAAAAAAATTGTTCGGGGGAAAATATACAATTACCGCTTAATGCTTTGTTACGATTCCGGCGTGTGTCTGGAGGGATCCGCAGCAGAAATTAATTTTAAATGATAAAATATATTTAAGGAGTCCTTGTTATGTTTAAGGGAGCAATGGTCGCTATTGTTACACCTTTTAAAAACGATCAAGTTGATGAGAAGGCTTTGCGCGAACTCATTGAATTTCAAATTGCCAATGGAACGGACGGTATTGTGCCCTGTGGCACTACCGGCGAGTCGGCTACTCTTACCCACGAAGAACATGATCGGGTTATTGAGATTACAATTGACGCCGTAAAAAAGAGAGTGCCGGTTATTGCCGGTACAGGTTCAAACAATACTGCCGAAGCTTTGCGTTTAACCAAACATGCCTATGAAGCGGGCGCCGATGGAGCGCTCATCGTTTGTCCATATTATAACCGGCCTACTCAAGAGGGGCTTTATCAGCATTTTAAAACTATAGCCGAAAGCATTCCTATTCCGATAATACCGTATAATATACCCAGCCGTACCGGTGTAAATCTTATGCCGGAAATGGTCGCCAAGCTGGCGAAAATTAAAAATATCGTCGGCATTAAAGAAGCATCCGGTTCTATCAAGCAAATGAGTGATGTTATTAATCTCTGCGACAAGGATTTTGCTGTCTTATCCGGTGACGACATTTTCACTTTGCCATTGATGGCTATGGGCGGCGCAGGTATTATTTCCGTTATCTCTAATGTGGCGCCGGCGGATATGGCCGGATTGGTTGATGCTTTTGCAGCTGGCGATATGGTTAGGGCGAAAGCTCTCCATTATAAGATGAGCGCATTGATCGACGCGCTTTTTATCGAAGTTAATCCCATTCCAGTTAAAGCGGCGCTGGCACTGATGGGTAAAATAAAGTATGAATATAGATTGCCGCTTTGTAAAATGGCTGAGGCTAATTTTGAAAAACTAAGAAAGATTATGGTCAATTATGGCTTGATTTAATTATCTTGCAGTAAATGAATAATTTAAGGAGATGATTTTATGGTTAAAGCCGTCGTAACCGGAGCTGGTGGAAGAATGGGCGGCAAAATTATCAGCCTCATTTCCACTACGGAAGGTATCAATGTTGTAGCAGCGGTAGAGATAGCAGGGCATCCCATTGTTGGCCGTGATATAGGTCAGGGACTGGGGTTGGGTAAAACGGGCATTCTGGCTTGCGACAAATTAATCAATTGTGTTGATCAGGCAGATGTTGTTATCGACTTTACAAATCATGAGACTTCTCTTAATTATTTAAAAATAGCCAACGAAAAAAATCGTGCCATTGTTATCGGTTCAACCGGATTTACTCCTGATGAAATGAAAAAAATTAAAGAACTGGCCAAAAACACGCGCTGTGTATTGACTCCCAACATGAGCGTTGGCGTAAATGTGATGTTAAAAGTTCTGGAATATTGTGCGGGGGTTCTTAAAGATGATTATGATGTCGAAATTATTGAAGCTCACCATCATTTAAAAAAAGATGCTCCCAGCGGAACGGCAATGCAAATGGCGAAAGTTATCTCTGATAAATTGGGGCGCAATATGGAGGAGACCGTAGTTTATTCGCGACGAGGTTTGATCGGTGAGAGAACTAAAAAAGAAATAGGGATACAAACAATTCGCGCCGGTGATATTGTAGGTGATCATACGGTCATCTTTGGTGGAATCGGAGAACGGCTGGAATTCACTCATCGTGCCCACAACCGCGACAATTTTGCCAAAGGAGCAATTCGCGC
>PLMV01000018.1:0-53887 GCA_003141615.1 Syntrophaceae bacterium | reverse complement strand
CAAAATTTGTTCATAAATGCAGTTGTCGAAATTAAGACGGCTCTTTCTGCTTGTAACCTCTTCCAGACGTTACAAAACATTGAAAAGAATATGGGCCGCGAGAGGGAAGTGAAAGGCGGCCCGAGAATTATCGATCTTGACCTCCTTTTTTACGGGCAGGAAGTAATTCAAGACGCTGATTTGATAGTGCCGCATCCGGAAATTCAGAAACGGCGCTTTGTTTTGGAACCACTATGCGAAATAGCTTCTTATTTTATCCATCCTGTTTTTGGTGTTTCCATTCGAGGGCTGAAAGACCGGTTAAGTGATAATAAAATGGTCGAAATGATCAAAGAATCACGGGTATGAACCCCCAGGCAAAATGCGGGGTATTAAACCCTCCGCTTCGCGGGATAATTCGACTAACAAATATTACTGCACTGCGTTTGTAATATTTGAGTCTCATTAAATTGGAGTTTGAACAATAAAAAATTAACCAGTAGCAGGATATTATGTTTCGTTTTTTTGTATTTATAATATTGATTTATTTGCTGTATAAGGTAATTGAAACTGTCGGGAAATTAAAGTCGGCAAAAAATGAAAATTATCAATTTAAATCATCGGCTACCGAGGGAGAAGACTTAGTTGAAGATCCTGTTTGTCATACTTATGTGCCTCTGAGTCAAGCCTTTAAAAAAGAAATATCTGGTAATGACTATTACTTTTGCAGTAAACAATGCAGTGAAAAATATGAATCAGGAAAAAATAAGTAAACACAATAGGAGAATTTATGAAGTTTTTTATTGATACTGCTAATATCGAAGAAATCAAGGAAGGACTTAAGCTGGGGATGGTGGACGGTGTTACTACCAATCCATCGCTTATTGCTAAAGAAAAAAAAGGTTTTGACGTTGTCGTTAAAGATATACTGAAAAATGTAAAAGGGCCGGTAAGTTTGGAAGTAATAAGNNAATGTTGTCATTAAAGTGCCTCTTTCCACTGAGGGATTGAAGGCAACAAGAATGTTTGCCGAGGCGGGTATTGATGTAAATCAGACTTTAATATTTTCTCCTTTGCAGGCGCTGATGGCGGCGAAAGCAGGCGCACGTTATGTCAGCCCGTTCGTCGGCCGTTTGGACGATATCGCTCATGATGGTATGGAACTGGTGGAACAAATTCTTACTATCTACGAAAATTATGCTTATGAAACAGAAGTCATTGTGGCCAGTATCCGCCATCCACGGCATGTTTTGGATGCGGCTTTGATGGGCGCAGATATAGCTACAATTCCTTTTAAAGTAATAGCTCAATTGGTTCAACATCCACTAACGGAAAAAGGGATAGAGACGTTTTTAAAAGACTGGGAGAAAGTGCCCAAAAAACCACGGGTATGAACCCCAAAGCAAGCTGTGGGTTATTAAACCCTCCGCTTCGCGGGATTGTTCAACTTTCCAATTCCGCTGCGCTTCGCTTTCGGAATTGGAGTTTCAACAATAAATTTAATCGGCATTTTGATATTTTTTAAAATAATTCCAACAGGCGTTAAATAATGATTTCAAAACATGAAACATTCAATTTACCCAACACAATAACACTGTTGAGAATTAGTATCGTTCCCTTTCTTTTTATCTTACTTTTAGAGCCCGGCGAATTCTGGAGCCTGATTTTAGCCATATTATTTGTTATCGCTTCGATTACCGATTTCTTCGATGGTTACTTTGCCAGAAAGTACAACTTAATTACAACAATGGGAAAATTCCTTGATCCTATTGCTGATAAACTCATAGTCAACACGGCAATGATTCTGATGATTCCTATCGGTCGCATACCTGCATGGATTGTGGCCATAACAATTATTCGGGATTTGATTGTCGACGTAATAAGAAGTATTGCCTCTTCCGAGGGTAATTATATCCAGGCCAGCAGTTTAGGGAAGCAAAAGACCTTAGCGCAAAATATAGCGGTAACCGCGCTGATGATCAATTATTCTATTTTCGGTGTTGATGCCCATTTTGTTGGAATGATAATTCTTTATGTTGCTCTTCTTCTTACAATTTATTCAGGCGTTGATTATTTTATAAAATTTTACCAAACCACGGTACAGAAAGATAATATTGATATAAAGAAATGATATCGGCTAATTTATAAGAGAGTTTTCATTATTTCTATTGACAAGAGATATCTATTTGTTATATTCAGCGCCGTTTTCAATGAGCGGGCGTAACTCAGTGGTAGAGTGCTACCTTGCCAAGGTAGACGTCGACGGTTCAAATCCGTTCGCCCGCTCCATTTATTATATGGCGGCATAGCCAAGTGGCTAAGGCAGCGGTCTGCAAAACCGTTATTCCCCGGTTCAAGTCCGGGTGCCGCCTCCAAGACATAATCCAGCAAAATACAAAGAAGTGCAAAAACCCGTTAGAAATAGCGGGTTTTTTGTTGCTTTTAGTCCAAAGACGTGCTATAAGATTTACCAAAATCCGATTGTTTTAGGTACCCATTGACAGCCATAAGGTACCCAAAAAGATCGCGGGTACCCCAAAATGGAGGTCTTTTATGCCAAAGAGAATTATTCCATTGTCCGACATGAAGGTTCAAAAAGCAAAATCAAAAGATAAACCCGTCACACTATTTGACGGCGGCGGTTTATTCCTTATGGTTACACCTACTGGTGGAAAGCTATGGCGTTTTAAATACAGGTTTGACGGCAAGGAAAAGAAGCTTGCTTTTGGCAGTTACCCGGAAATAAGCCTTCTTGACGCACGTCAAAAACGAGATGAAGCTCGAAAGCAGTTAGCAAAAGGCATTGACCCCGGCGCTATTCGCAAAGCACAAAAGCAAGCCAAAACTGAAATAACTGAAACTTTCGAGATCATTGCCAGAGAATGGCATGAACGATTCAAATCCAACTGGACTACAGAATACGCCAGCAAAATTATGAGCCGCTTGGAAGGGGATGTTTTTCCTTATATAGGAGCAAAGCCTATCAAAGAGATTAAAGCACCTGAATTACTTACTGTGTTAAGACGCGTCGAGGCAAGGGGAACATTTGAGTTAGCTCATCGTATAAGGACTATTTGCGGCCAAGTCTTCAGATATGCAGTTGCAACAGGACGTGCCGAACGTGATCCGGCAGCGGATTTGCGCGGGGCATTGTCGCCAGTGCAAACCATTAACAGGGCGGCAATTACCGAACCTAAGAAAGTGGGAGAGCTATTGAGGGCTATTGACGGTTATCAGGGGAGCTTTATTGTTAAATGCGCTTTAAAGCTTGCGCCTTTGTTTTTTGTCCGTCCTGGTGAACTTCGCAATGCTGAATGGGAAGAAGTATCTTTTGAAAATACTGAATGGAATATTCCAGCCAGCAAGATGAAAATGAAAGAACCGCACCTTGTGCCTTTGTCGCAGCAGGCAATAGATATATTGAAAGAACTTAAGGAATATACCGGTGCGAGCCGCTATTTATTCCCTTCAGGCCGAACTTTTGATCGACCCATGAGTGATAACGCTATTCTTGCGGCTTTACGGCGCATGGGGTACGCTAAAGATGAAATGTCCGGGCATGGCTTCAGGGCTATGGCGCGAACAATTCTTGATGAAGTATTGCAAGTGAGGCCAGACTTTATTGAACATCAACTTGCACACGCTGTCAGAGACCCGAACGGACGCGCTTACAACCGGATGGCGCACTTAAAAGAACGTCGGAAGATTATGCAGTTATGGGCTGACTATCTGGACGTATTGAAGACCGGGGCGAAAGTGATACCATTCAAAAAAATGAAAGAGTCATAAAGGGGGTAACATGACCACAGCCATATTGAAAAAAATAGATGAATTGAACGACCGCATTAACGCTCACAGGCCGATTGACAAGCGACTGTTAAAGCAGATCAAGGAATATTTCCGCATAGGCTTTGCCTATTCCAGCAACGCACTGGAAGGCAATTCTCTGACAGAGACAGAAACAAAAATCGTTATCGAAGATGGAATCACCATTGGCGGGAAGCCGGTCAAAGATCATTTCGAGGCTTTAGGACACAGCGAAGCCTATGATCTGCTCTATGACCTGGCCAAAGGAAAAGAAATTACTGAAACGAATATAAAGGCACTGCACAGGCTCTTTTATTATCGGATAGACGAAAAGCAAGCCGGGAAATATCGCAAGCATAAAGTCATCATCACAGGAACGGATTTTATCCCACCGGCGCCGGAGCGGATACCTGATTTAATGAAAGCTTTTACAAGCAATCTACCTGCCTGCCGGAAAAAGCTTCACCCTGTAGAATTTGCGGCGGTCATCCATAAAGAACTTGTAATGATACATCCTTTTATTGACGGCAACGGGCGGGCGGCAAGGCTTTTAATGAATCTTGCTTTACTGCAAGCCGGTTATCCCATAGCCATCATACCGCCGGTATTACGCCGCGAATATTTAAACAGCTTGAATATGATTCATCAGGGCAAAGAGAAACCCTTCATTAACTTAATTGCCGGTGTCTGTTACGAATCGTCAAAAGAATATTTGCGGCTTTTGGAAGGCTGAATGCCAAAAATAAGGACCAGACCGGTGATTTATACCAAGTAGCTATCAAATATTAAAAGGTTGATTTACCGGGCATAATACCAAGTAAGCTTTCAAAAATTTATATATTATTGTTTTGAAAGCAACTTGGTATTAGATTTTGTCCTGATTGGCGAGCATAAATCGGAGTAGCAAACCGCTATTATGCAGTCTATATTTCCTTGACATATAAGACCGGACTTCCTATAGTTCATCCGTCCAAAAACAATATCTTATCAAATTATCAAAACACTCTGAATTTAGTTGCAGGAGAATATTCGTGGACATCAAACAACTGGAAAACTGGCTCTGGGAAGCAGCCTGTAGCCTTCGCGGAGCCATTGACGCCCCAAAATTCAAAGATTATATCCTGCCGCTGATTTTCGTTCGTCGCCTTTCCGATGTGTTTGACGATGAAATTGAACGCTTGTCACAGGAATTCGGGGATACGAAAGAAGCCTTGAAAATAGTCAAGAAAGACCATTCTCTGGTTCGTTTCTTTATTCCGGAAGAAGCACGATGGGAACATCTGCGGACAACCACCACCAAAATCGGGCAGACCTTGACGGACGCCATGCGAATGATTGCCAAGGAAAACCAAAGGCTCCAGGGCGTCATTGACATCGTGGATTTCAACGCCTCTGTCAGCGGGGAGCGCATTGTCACAGAAGCCAAATTGAGCACCCTGTTGGAAATCCTGGGACGCAAGGAATACCGGCTGGGGCTCAAGGATGTTGAACGGGACATCCTGGGCAGGGCTTACGAATATCTATTACGCAAATTTGCCGAGGGTCAGGGACAAAGCGCCGGGGAATTTCTGACGCCTCGTGAAGTGGGATTGCTCAAGGCCAAAATCCTCGACCCGGAGCCGGGGCAAACGGCTTACGACCCCACGGCTGGAACAGGTGGACTGCTTGTCAAACTCCAGCAAACCCTGAACGCAAAGGAAAAGAATTCCAAACGCCCCCTGCATCTTTACGGACAGGAACAAAACCACGTCACCTATGCCATTGCCCAGATGAATATGATTATTCACGATATGGAAGGCGAGATGGCGATTGGCGATACACTGAGAACACCAAAATTCTTAACCAGGCAGGGATTGCAGACCTTTGATTTGGTCAGCGCCAATCCCATGTGGAATCAGGATGGCTATGTCACTGATTTTTACGAGAATGATACCTACAATCGTTTCCCTGCCGGCTTTCCTCCTGCTTCCAGTGCTGACTGGGGCTGGGTTCAACACATGTTCGCTTCCCTGAACGATAAAGGCAGGGCTTCTGTTGTATTGGATACGGGAGCCGTTTCCAGAGGCAGCGGCAATTCCGGCGGCAATAAAGAGCGGGACATCAGAAAATATTTTGTTGACCAAGATTTTATTGAAGGCGTCATTCTTTTACCTGAAAATCTTTTTTACAACACCACGGCTCCAGGCATCGTCCTGTTTTTGAATAAAGCCAAGGCCAAAAACAGAAAAGGTAAAATCATTCTGGTCAATGCCTCCCAGCGATTCAAGAAAGGGCGACCCAAGAATTTCATTCCCGATGGCTTGGATGATGACGGCAAATACAACGCTGATAGCGATTATATTACCCAACTTGCCGATGCTTACAAAAAAGGTGAAGATGTTGAAAAACTGGTTAAGGTCATTAGCATTCAGGAAGCCGTCAAGAACGATTACAATTTGTCCCCGTCCAGATACATTGAAACAGGGGAAGCCGAGGTGTATCGGGACATTCCAGAGGTGCTAAGAGAACTGGAAGACTGGGAAACTGAAGCCAGGATAGTGGATAAGGAACTCAAAGGGATTTTTGCCAAGATAGGATTGAAGGCTGGAGAGCGGCCATGAGCAATGGATTCAAAGAGACGGAGATTGGTAGAATCCCCAATGAGTGGGACGTTAAAGTGTTAGGGTCTAGCGGGATTGCACGAATTTCTAGTGGAGGTACGCCAGATAGAACAAGGTTGGATTACTATCAGGGAACTATTCCTTGGGTAAAATCAGGGGAACTCAACGACAGCACTATATTAGACACTGAGGAACATATCAGCGAAGTCGCATTGAATGATTCCTCTGCAAAACTGTTTCCCATAAATACAGTGCTTGTAGCAATGTACGGCGCCACCGTTGGACGTACTGCAATATTAAAACGAGAATGTGCTACAAATCAAGCAGTCTGTGCCATCCAAGCAATTGATATGCTTACCCCAGCGTATTTACGGCAACACCTTGCTTTCATTAGACCATTTTTACTCAACCAAAGGTATGGTGGTGCTCAACCAAATATCAGCCAGACTATAATAAAAAACTTAAAAATTCCTCTCCCCCCTCTCCCCGAACAAAAGAAAATTGCCGCGGTGCTGTCCAAACTCCAGAAGGCGATTGAAATTCAGGACAATATTTTGGGCTCATTAAGGGATTTGAAAAAGTCCATGATGCACCGCCTTTTTTCCTATGGCTTGAAGAGCGAGAAGCGGAAAAAGACAGAGATTGGCTTGATTCCAGAGGGATGGGAAGTGAACGGGTTTGGATTAAAATCTACCATAATCATGGGACAATCTCCTTCAGGGGAATTGTGTAATCACGATGGTATTGGGACGCCATTGCTAAACGGACCAACTGAATTTGGACGACAACAGCCAACTCCAGTTCAATACACCAGTGCTGTAACGAAATTGGCATTGAAAGGTGATATATTATTTTGTGTGAGAGGGAATACAGTCGGTAGGCTTAACATAGCCGACCAAGATTATTGCATCGGACGAGGATTGGCAGCCATTAGGGGGAATTCAGTTGAGTCTGATACAAATTACGTGTTCTATTTATGCCAGCAGTATAAAGATTTGCTTTATAGTCATTCAGTTGCAGGTGGTTCCACTTTTCCAAACATATCAAAAGCTGACTTACAGAACTTTCTAATGCCGTTCCCTCCTTTAGATGAGCAAACCGCAATCGCCCACATCCTCCAGACCATAGACCGCAAAATAGAAATCCATGAAGGAAAGAAATCCGGTTATCAAGACCTTTTCAAAACCATGCTGAATAACCTGATGACAGGGACAATTCGGGTCAACGAGTTGGACATAGATACTGCGGAAGTGGAAGCAGCATAGGAGAAACCCTTGCCCAAATACGCCACAGAACAAGCAACAGTCCAAAACCCCCTGGTGAAATATGCCACGGAGGCTGGCTGGACGTATGTTTCCCGTGATGAAGCCGAAAAGTTGAGGAACGGGGAAACGGGATTGTTCTTCTATTCCATTCTCAAAGAGCACCTGCTCAGTTTCAATTCCTTCATGGATTCCGCCGCCGCCGATGAGATTGCCAAACGAATGGAACATGCCCGACCCACCATAGACGGCAACTATTCCATTCTGAAATTCCTGCGTTCGGAAGAAACCATTTACCATGAAAAGGAAAGGCGTCAGTTGGCAGTCAAACTCATTGATTTTGAAAACCCGGCATCCAACACTTTCCAGGTCACGGATGAATGGCAGTTCACTAATGGCAAATACAGAAATCGGGCTGATGTCGTTTTTCTGATTAACGGTGTTCCCATCATCATCACTGAAACCAAGTCTGCCAAAAAAGAGGATGGCATAGCGGAAGGCATTGACCAACTCCGCCGTTACCATGAGGAAACACCGGAGCTCCTCACCACCATGCAGGTCTTTGATGTGACGCACCTGCTGGACTTTTACTATGGAGTAACCTGGAATATCAGCCGCAAGAACCTGTTCCGCTGGAAATATGCCAACACCTTTGAAAAACAGGTAAAGGAGTTTTTTAATCGGCAACGCATTTTAGAACTAATTGAAAATTACATCCTGTTTGTCAAAAAAGACGATGTATTGACCAAGATTATTCTTCGTCAGCACCAGACCAGAGCCATAGAGAAGTGCGTGGTCAGAGCCCTGGAAGTGGATAACCGACGGGGCTTAATCTGGCATACGCAGGGGTCAGGCAAGACTTATTCCATGATAACTACGGCGGCCAAACTCCTGAAAATACCCGCACTCAAAAAGCCCACTATCATCATGCTGGTTGACCGCAATGAATTGGAAACCCAGTTGTTCAATAATCTGGCCGGTTATGGCTTTGGGGATGTTCAAGTCGCCATGTCCAGAAGTCATCTCCAGCAATTATTCAAGTCTGACTATCGGGGCTTGCTGGTCACTATGATTCACAAGTTTGATAAAATCCCGGCCAACCTAAATAGCAGAGACAATATTTATGTGCTGGTGGATGAAGCCCATAGAACCACTTCCGGCGATCTGGGGAATTATCTTTTTGCCTGCCTGCCCAATGCTACCTTCATTGGTTTTACAGGAACGCCCATAGACAAGATTGCTTATGGCAAAGGCACTTTCAAGGTCTTTGGTAAGGATGATGAAAAGGGCTACCTGGATAAGTATCCCGCTGTTGAATCCATTGAAGACGGCACAACACTGCCCCTGAATTACACGCTTGCCCCCAATGAAATGCTGGTGCCCAAAGAACAGTTGGAACGGGAATTTCTGGCGCTGAAGGAAGCGGAAGGCGTCAGCGACATAGAAGAACTCAATAAGATTTTGGAAAAAGCCGTCAATCTGCGGAACTTCCTGAAAAGCAATGACAGAGTTCATAAGGTTGCTGAAATTGTCGCCAGGCACTATAAGGAAAACGTTGAACCTCTGGGCTATAAGGCTTTCCTGGTCGGTGTGGATAGAGAGGCTTGCGTGCTGTTAAAGGAAGCCCTGGATGAATTCCTGCCTCCAGATTATTCCATCGTTGTTTATTCGGGCGTCCACAACGACAAGCCGGCCCTGAAAAAACATCATCTTTCCAAAGACGCTGAAAAAAAGATACGAAAAAGATTTATTCAGCAGTATAGCCTGCCCAAAATCCTGATAGTAACGGAAAAGCTGTTGACCGGCTTTGACGCACCCATCCTGTATGCCATGTATCTGGACAAACCCATGCGTGACCATGCCCTCCTGCAAGCCATAGCCAGAGTGAACCGTCCTTATGAAGACGATGAGGAAAGGAAGAAACGCTACGGCTTTGTGATGGATTTTGTCGGTATCTTTGAGAATCTGGAGAAAGCCCTGGCATTTGATTCCGATGATGTCAGCGGTGTTATTCAAGACCTGCAACTGCTCAAGAATATGTTTGCCAACCTCATGCAGGACAAGGGCAAGGCCTACGTCAGTCTTATGTCGGGGAAGATGGACGAAAAGACCATTGAAAAGATCATCCTGCATTTTGCCAGCAAGGAAGTCCGAGACGATTTCTTCAAATTTTTCAATGAGGCTAAAATCCTCTATGAGATTATCAGTCCTGATGCCTTCTTGAGACCCTATATCGGCGACTATCGGACATTGGCAGAGATGAACAGCATTTTACGGAATGCCTTTGACCCGCCCACGATGTATGACAAGGAACTGGTCAGAAAAACGGAATCCCTCGTCCGGGAAAATGTCTCATCTACTTACATTGATACCAGCCTGCCCATATATGAAATTAATGGAGAGCTCATTGATAAGGTCAAAGCCAAGTTCACGTCCGATACGGTCAGAATTATCAACCTCATTAAAATCATTGGGCAGTGGGTTAAGGACAAAAAGGACAACCAGCCCTATCTGATAGAAATCGGCATGAGAGCAGAACGCATTAAGGAAATGTTTGATAATCGACAGGCTGCCACTCAGAAAGCCCTGGCCGAATTGGAAATGCTCATTAATGAAACCTTGCAGGCAGAGACCATGCGCAAGGAAAAGAATATGGATATTCGTTCCTTCACTATTTACTGGGCGCTTAAGGAAGAGGGCTACATTGAATCAGAAGGGGTGGCTCAGGAGATTGCCCGCCAGTTTGAGGAGAAAAAAGACTGGGACGCCAATAGTGAAACTCTAAGGGAATTGAAGACGGTTATTTACAAAACCCTGATGAAAACGCCGTTGAAAGACAGGATGATTGATATTGCGGAAAGATTATTACGGCTCCAAAAAGAAATGGGACGCAAGGTTGAAACTTAAAAAAGCAAAAGCAGGGATAACTCCCGTGGCGCTCAAGCAAATCATTTCGGACTGGGCGGGGAAGATTGGCGTCAAGGTTGGACAAATCCACATTAGAGCCATGAAAACCAAGTGGGCATCCTGTTCCACGTCAGGACGGGTGACTATGGATGCCGGCGTAATGGGATTGGATAAGCCGCTGGTGGATTACATTGTTGTCCATGAGCTTTTGCATTTAAGAATCCCCAACCACGGCAAACTCTGGAAATCAATGATGCGGGCTTATCTGGGGGAGTATGAGGAAAGGGAGCGGGAATTAGGGGCATTAAGCCGGATTTAAGAACCCGCTACCTGTGATGATAAATCTTGAATTACAAATTTTTATTTGGTAGAAAAATTCAGTAAAAAATACGACTTAATTTGTAGTTTTTAAATGCTTTGGGGGTATGCGGAAAATTACACTATGAAGAAACGTAATGATTAAAGTTTGTTAAGCCATTAGTTCAAGTCCTAGTGCCCTCCAATGATATTGAGGAGTTTACTTTTTTATGAAAGTAGCTCCTTTTTTAGTTAAAATCGTAACAAGATGCCCTGATTTATAGAATAAACACTAATTATAATAACACCTTAAATTAGTTTTTGGGGATTCAAATCTTTTAAATATTTGATATTATTTTTGTCGAAAAACTTTTGTTTTCTATTCATTCCTATCAATTCATTATTTAAAAGGTATTGGTCATTGACTAAAAATATAAATGATGATATGATACTTCTTTGATATAGTTAATGAAAGGCAGGGAGAGAAAAAATGTTTAAAGTAGGGGATTTGGCGGTATATCCAGCTCATGGTGTCGGAGTCATTGAAGCTATTGAAAACAGGGAAGTAATGGGTAAGAAACAGCCCTTTTATGTTATGAAAATTATGGGTAATGGCATGAGAATAATGATTCCGATGATGAGCGTTAAGGCAGTCGGATTGCGTGAAATAATTTTAGAAAAGGAAATACCCAAGGTATATGAGATTCTGCGTAATAAAGACGTTACTATCGACAAGCAAACTTGGAATAAGCGCTATAGGGAGTATCTCGAAAGAATAAAAACCGGTTCAGTATTTGAAATTGCCAGCGTTTTAAGGGACTTGTTTATCTTAAAAAGCGATAAGAACCTTTCCTTCGGGGAAAGAAAAATGATGGATACGGCTAAAAATCTGCTGGTCAAAGAAATCTCCGTGGCTACCAATGCGCAAGAATCTGAGGTTGAACACGATTTGCAGATGATCTTCACAGTACAATAACTCTCGCTTATTTACTTCTTAACAACAGTTCTTTGAAAATTGAAAATAGGCAGATTACCTTTCCTTATTTAAGGGAAACCGTAAATTTTGCCTCCGGGTTTTTTTTACTCGAATATTGTTAGTCTGAAAAAAGGATCAATGTCGATACAGGTTAATACAATATTAATGGAAAGGAGGTGAGGCGGTTGATCATTAGGATTATCTTAATCTTGGCATGTTCTATAAGTGGTTACGCTATTGCGTATTATACATCTGAGTCAAATTCTTCTTTGATTCTTGAATCAATTGGCGGCTTTATTATTGGATTTTTACTCGCATTATTAGTTATAAAAATTGAAAAGGACATCCGTAAATTATCTATCAAGGTTATAATTGGCGGCGTAGCAGGAATGATAGTCGGTTTGGTAATTGCTTTAATATTGGGCTTTGGTTTAAACTTTGTTAGTAAAATAAGGGATAATCAACAAACCGTTCCCTGGATTTATTTGTTGATAACAGGAATATTTGGTTATCTCGGTCTTGTTTTAGGGTCAAAAAAAGTAGAAGAATTTAATTTTCATGGCGCCGACTCTAAAATTGGTCCTGATTATCGTATTCTGGATACGAGTGTAATAATTGAAGGAAGAATCGCTGATATTTGTGACAGCGGATTTATTGAAGGGAATTTAATTGTTCCACGTTTTGTTTTGAACGAATTGCAGCTTGTGGCCGATTCTTCCGATTCGATGAAACGAATGCGGGGAAGGCGTGGACTCGATGTCCTGAACCATATGCAAAAAAGTTCATCTATAAACATTGAAATAGTTGAGCAGGATTTTCCCAAAATAAAAGGAGTGGATGGCAAACTCGTAGCTTTGGCCAAGCAACTGGGCGCTAAGCTTCTGACCAATGATTATAATTTAAACAAGGTAGCCGAATTACAGGGTATCCGGGTTTTGAATATCAATGAGTTGGCTAATGCCATGAAACCTGTTGTGCTTCCCGGAGAGCAGATGACCGTTAAAATCATTCGTGAAGGCAAAGAGTTGGGGCAGGGTGTTGCTTATCTTGATGATGGAACGATGATTATTGTTGATAATGCTCAAAAAATGCTCAACATGAATGTTAAAGTGACAGTGACCAGTGTCCTGCAAACTACTGCCGGACGGATGATTTTTTCAGAATTAAAAGAAGCGGCAGATAAAAGGAATTAACAAAACGTTAAGATTCCTTTTTAATGTTTAAAAAAAATACTAAAAAGGCTCGGGAAAATAATTTTCCGGGCCCTTTTTTATGAGCTATTTCTTTTTTAAATTAAAAATGGTATCAAAGATTTAAAATAGGAATTGATTTATGAAGACAATAGCCATAATCCCTGCCGGTGGAGCAGGAAAAAGATTAAAAGCTCATGTGGCCAAACAGTATCTGTTCCTAGATCATATGCCGGTGTTGGTCCATACTCTCAAAGTATTTCAGAAATCTAAAGTGATAGATAATATTATTTTGGCTCTGCCACCGGATGATTTGGTTTCTGTCTGGCAAGAGTTAATAGATAAATACGGCTTAACGAAAGTTACAACTATCGTTGCCGGTGGCAAGACACGTCAGGATTCCGTGAATAACGGTCTGGCGGCCATTAACGAAAAATGTGATGTAGTGGTTATCCATGACGCCGTCCGGCCATTTGTTACTCAAGAATTGATCATACAGGTTGTGGCTGCCGCGAAAACCGCAGGTGCGGCATCATCCGGTGTTAAAGCGAAAGACACCATAAAAGAAACCAAAAAAGATAATATAGTTGCAGCTACAATACCACGGCAGAATTTGTGGCTGACACAAACGCCTCAGGCATTTAAGTTTGAACTATTAAAAGAAGCATACAAATCGGCCTATGATGAAAAATTTTATGGCACTGACGACGCGTCTTTGGTAGAGCGAATTGGGAAGAAAGTAAAAATGATTGAAGGTTCTTATGAAAACATTAAAATTACAACTTCCGAAGACCTGATTATGGCCGAAGCTCTGATGAAAAAGAAAACGGGAAGTAAAATTAATTTTCGCAACGGATTTGGTTATGATAGCCATAGATTTGCTTCAAACAGAAAGCTTATCTTGGGCGGCGTGGAAATTCCTTTCGATAAAGGCCTTCAGGGACATTCCGATGCCGATGCACTCATTCACGCTATTTGTGACGCGCTACTGGGTGCGGCGGGATGCGGCGATATCGGCAGGCACTTTCCTGATAATGATCCCGAGTACAAAAATATTTCCAGCATAATTCTTCTGGAAAAAGTAAAAAAAATAATCGAAGCAAGAAGATTTTCAATTAACAATGTTGATGCTACTGTTGTTATGGAGATGCCCAGACTCGCGCCTTATGCCGCTCAAATGGGTTCTAATATTGCCCTTGCTTTGGATATTGCTGAAGCTTCCGTGAACATCAAAGCTAAAACAAACGAAGGCATGGGCTTTATAGGAAGAAATGAAGGAGTAGCGGCATTTGCTACAGCTACGGTAATAGAAAGGAAAAATGATGGCTCCAAAGCCTAGGGTAAGATTTGCGCCGTCTCCCACGGGAGAACTTCATGTGGGTAATGCGCGCACAGCACTTTTTAACTGGATGTTTGCCCGTCATCATGGCGGCTCTTTTATCTTGCGCATTGAAGATACGGACGAATCGCGCAGCGCCCTGTCTTATCAGGTAAATCTGCTCAATGACTTGAGCTGGCTGGGACTGGATTGGGACGAAGGGCCACAGAAAAACGGCTCTTATGGTCCATATAAACAGAGCGAACGTCTGAATATTTACAAGGAGCATCTTCAGAAGCTTATAAACGCTGATTTAGTTTATCCCTGCTACTGTACTGAAGAAGAACTGGAAGAAGAGCGCCAGGCGTTGATCTTGAGTAAACGCATGCCGCGCTACATGGGCAAATGCAGAAATCTTACGGCAGATGAGAGAAAACAGCGGGAAAACGAAGGCAGAAAACATTCATTTCGCTTTAAGGTTCAGCCACAAGTCATTGAATTTGAAGATTTAATC
The DNA here is from genome assembly GCA_003141615.1 of Syntrophaceae bacterium. Lineage (GTDB taxonomy): Bacteria > Desulfobacterota > Syntrophia > Syntrophales > Smithellaceae > Smithella. The sequence goes on along the minus strand of PLMV01000018.1, from coordinate 39,037 downwards.
CGTGGGGCTATGAAATTTGAAGGAGAAGCTATCGGCGATTTTATCATTGTCCGTTCTAACGGCATGCCCGCCTATAATTTCGCGGTTGTCATTGACGATCACCTTATGGGAATTACGCATGTGATCCGTGGCGAAGATCATCTATCCAACACCGCCTTGCAGATGATGCTCTACAAGGCTTTCGGGTTTGCGTCGCCCACCTTCGTGCACCATTCTTTAATCCTGAGAAAAGACCGCGCCAAGCTCAGCAAACGCCATGGTTCTGTCTCTGTCGGTGAATTCCGCAAACAGGGGATTTTACCGGAAGCACTGATTAATTATCTGGGACTTCTGGGAAGTTCTTTCACGGATGGCCGGGAAGTATTGTCCCGTGAGGAAATGATTGCCGGTTTTGCGTTGGAGCGCGCCTCCAAAAGCGGCGCGATATTTGATGAAGAAAAACTTCACTGGCTTAACGCGATTTATATCCGGAATTGCAAAACGGAAAATTTAGTCGAGCGGCTCAAACCGTTTTTAGAACAGGCAGGTTATAAAACTGACGCTATAGATGCAAAATGGCTCAATGAGATTATTGAACTGGTAAAAACTGAATTGACTACACTTGCCGAGATCGGCAGTCACATAGACATATTTTTCGATGATAAGTACGAAATTACTGCCGAGGCAAAACAAATATTAGAGAAGGAAAGCGCCGCTCAGGTTGTCAAAGTGTTCGGTGAATATTTAAAAACTGCCGCAGGCAATCCGCGGGAAAACTATTTAGCTGCCATTAAATACACCAAAGAAGAAAAAGGTGCAAAAGGTAAGGATTTATTCATGCCCATCCGAGCGGCGCTCACGGGCAAAGTCCACGGTCCTGAACTCGATAAAGTATTTGCGATTCTTGGGAAAGGCGCAGCTTTAAAGAGATTGCGGCTTGCGACTTCGTAAAGAAAACCATATGCGGCGTTGTGCTTCATCCCTCGTCATTAAATAATATTCTTTTTTCACTAATACAGGAATTGATTTCTGCTCAAACTCTGTGCCTGCGGGAACGTTGTTTTCGTATGGCGAGGAAATAAAAGATGATGTTTATGAAAATAACCAGTCCACCGAAGACTTGTTGCATCGTAGCTGTTAGATTTTCGGGGTAGATAACCGGGATCAGATACCGCGCGATAAAGTCGCCGCTATATGAGCTATTACCCGCAAGCAGGCGAAAGTGATTTTCAAGCGGGGTCAAGGGACAAACCCAACCGAAGATTTCCACGACTGCTCCCCAGACTGCCGCAGGAAGATGCACAACAGCTGTTCGCGGCCAACGAATGACCAGAAAACCGCCGCAGATAACAAACGCAATAAATAAGAGATGTGCCAGAAGAATCGCGCTGGCAAGCACATTATACACATCTACCCCCAAGAGACTAGACATTTTGTGCCGGTTAATCGTAAGTTTACGATCAGCAAAAAAATCAACTGGATTGCCCGGTCGAGCCGGGCAATGACAGGGATTTAGAGATTTGGCGTTAAATCTTAAAGCGGTATATTGTTGTGTTTCTTTGACACCCTTGTTTCTCTTTTATCTTTCAGCGCATCCAGCAGAGCAATGATTCTTTTTCGCGTATCGCGCGGGGCGATAATTTCTTCGATGATACCCAGTGATGCCGCGAAATATGGATTATTGAATTTTTCTTCATAAGCGGCAACAAGGTCCGATCTTTTGGCCGCAGGATCTTTGGCCGCGGATATTTCAATGCGATAGATGATATTGCAGGCTCCTTCTGCGCCCATGACGGCGATCTCGGCTGTCGGCCATGCCATTACATAATCCGCGCCTAATTGCTTACTGCACATACCGATATATGCTCCGCCATAAGCTTTGCGTGTGATGACGGTTATTTTCGGCACCGTCGCTTCCGAATAAGCGTGGAGAAGTTTCGCGCCATGGCGAATTATGCCCGCCCATTCCTGATTAGTGCCCGGCATGTATCCGGGAACGTCGGTGAAAGTTAAAAGCGGGATATTAAAAGCATCGCAGAAGCGAATAAAACGGGCTGCTTTATCGGACGCGTTAACATCCAGAATACCGGCGGTAAAACGGGGATTATTGGCAATGACGCCAACCGGTTTTCCCATAATGCGGATAAAAGCGACGATGATATTCTGCGCCCAGAGTTCATGCAGCTCAAAAACTTCGCCATTATCGGCAATGAACTTGATAATTTTTTTCATGTCGTATACGCGATTGCCCTTATCTGGAATAATTGTATCCAAGTCCTCGCAAATTCTCTCCGCGCTGTCTGTGCAATCAGCCAGGGGCAGGGGAGAGTGGCAGCAATCCGGCACGTAGGAGAGCAGAGTTTTTATTTTTTCGATGCAGTCGGTATCGTTTTCCGTGACAAAGTGGCAGACGCCGCTTTTCGTAGCGTGAGCGACCGCTCCGCCCAATTCATCATGAGTTACTTCTTCACCGATTACGGCCTTGATTACATCCGGGCCGGTTATATACATATAGCTGCTGCCTTTAACCATGAAAACCCAATCGGCAAGAGCCGGTGAATAAACAGCGCCTCCGGCTGTTGGTCCCATAATGGCTGTTACTTGCGGAATATAACCGGAAGCAATAGTATTGCGGTAGAAAATTCCGCCGTAGCCTTCAAGCGAAGGAACACCTTCCTGAATGCGCGCGCCACCGGAATCGTTAATGGCCACAAAAGGTTTTTGCGCGGCGATGGCCATGTCCATCACTTTCCATATTTTCTTGGCGTGCATTTCTCCAAGGCTTCCGCCGGAACTGGTGAAATCCTGAGCCGCAGTAAAAACAATCCGTCCATTTACTTTACCAAAGCCCGTAATAACACCGTCCGAAGGGATTTCTTTTTTATCCAGACCGAAGAGGGTGGAGCGATGCTGAACAAAAAGCTGAACTTCCTGAAAAGTGCCTTCATCAAAAAATAAATCCAAACGTTCGCGAGCGGTCAGTTTATTGGATTCATGCTGTTTCTTGATCTGTTTTTCGCCTCCCATTAACTTTAAGGTCTGGCTTTTTTTCTCAAAGTCGTTTATTTTGCCTTGCGTTGTCGCTTTTTGTAAATCGTCACTCATAAATTCTCTCCTCTTTATCTTCTTTAATCGGACCAGCGCGAATTTAGCAGCGATAATTACTAAGTGTTCAATGTTAAAAAGAAATATTTTTAATTCAGGGCAATACTAGCGTTTTTAATAAAAACTGGCAAGAAAAAATGATAAAAATTATCGAGGAAATTATTTGGGAAAAAAAGAATATAAAACTTTTTCTTTATTTTTTTTAATAAACCGAATAAATTCGTAAGCGAAAAAAGTATCAGGGAATAATATGCGCAATTTTAAGATGATTGTGGAATATGACGGCACCGATTATTGCGGTTGGCAAAGGCAGGAAAACGGTATCACTATCCAACAGGTGCTGGAGGAGGCAATTCAACTTATTACCGGCGAAAAAGTTGCCGTTATAGGTTCCGGCAGGACGGATGCCGGAGTGCATGCCTTAAATCAGGTTGCTCACTTCAAGAGCAACAGCCGATTGCACGTCAACAGCATATATCGGGGCATGAACAGCGTATTGCCGCCGGATATTGTGGTCAAGGAAATGGAAGAAGTTGCGGGCGAATTTCACGCCCAGCATGATGTCAAAAGCAAAGTCTATGTATATAAGATATGCAGCCAGCGTTTAAGGCCGGTATTGGGACGCAATTACTTTTGGCATATTCGTTTTCCTCTCGATTTGGCACCGATGAAAAAGGCGACTCAATTCTTAATCGGCACGCATGATTTTTCCTGCTTTTGCGCAACCGGAACTCATGTTAAAGATCGTGTGCGGACGATTACGGATATTGAAATAAAAACCTGCGATGATGGACTTATAGAAATTACAGTGGAAGCTCAAGGCTTTTTAAAATATATGGTGCGCAACATTATCGGCACTCTTGTTGAAGTTGGCCGCGGTAGACGAAAGCCGGAAGAAATGAAGCCAATTATTGAATCAAGAGACAGAACTGTCGCGGGAGTAACAGCGCCGGCCTGTGGTCTGTTTTTAAAGGAGGTCAAATACTAAAAGTGAAAATATTGCTATTGGGTCACAAAGGAATGCTGGGGAATGATCTTCTTTTAAAGCTTAATATGGAGCATGAAGTTATCGGGATGGATAAAGAAGAAATTGATATTGTTTCCGCAAGCGAGTGTAAAGGGGCGATCAAGGAAATAGAGCCTGACATCGTTATCAATGCCGCCGCTTATACCAATGTTGACGGTTGTGAAACAGCAAAAGACGAATGCTTTGCCGTCAATGCCGAGGCGGTAAAAAATATTGCTGGGGCCTGCCGGGATAAAAATATCCGCATTGTTCATTTCAGCACGGACTATGTTTTTGACGGCATGGCCAAACAGCCCTACAAAGAAGATCATCAATGCAATCCGATCAACACTTACGGAGCTTCCAAAATGGCAGGAGAGCGTTACCTCCGATCGCTATCTGAGAACTATATTTTGATCCGCACAGCCTGGTTATATGGGATAAACGGGAAAAACTTTGTGCAAACGATTTTGGAAAAGGTTAAAACGACTAAAAAACTAACAGTTGTCGATGATCAAGTAGGATCGCCTACCTACACGAAAGATTTAGCGGCGGCAGTAGATTTGCTGATTAAGCAAAACGCTAAAGGAATTTTTCACATAACCAATAGGGGCAGTTGCAGTTGGTTTCAGTTTGCCGTGAAAATATTACAGGAAGCGGGAATTAACGATATTGACGTTACACCTATTAAATCCGATCAACTCCAAAGACCGGCTAAGCGTCCCGCATATAGCGTTTTGAGTATGCAGAAATTTATTCAAACTACCGGAAAAACAATGCAGCCGTGGCAACTGGGATTACAAGATTATTTGGAAAGTAGCAAGTTGCGAAATTAATTCGTTTTGACTCGCAGGAGAACTCAGCAAACGTTAACACCGCACATAATATTTTGTAATCAAGAGTCTTTTAGTTCATACTGGAAATAAATATCATCATCGCCCGATGAAATACTCCTGACCCGTTTCGCAACAGTTTTCTTCCCGAAAATTTTGAGGGCCTGCTGAAAGTAACCCATAACAAGGTGCTCGAAATAAAGATTTTTGATTTGAAGTCCGGTGATTTTGAGATGAGCAACGTTGTTCTCGAACCGTGTGGTAGCTTTACCTTCGTCAAAATAGATCGACCAGATTTTGGGCATGCTCGACTCGACAAACTGCTTTATATCCTTTGTGAGCATATAAGATTTGTACGTGCCTTCCGGCGACAGAGCATATTTAGCGCCTACCTTCCCAAACATCATGTACTGATTGTAGTCGCTGTTGAAGAATTCCTTACACATCTCGTCAAAAATAATGATTAATTTTTCCACTGGAATGAGGGTAATGGCCATAATCATTTTGCTGAAATAGTTGTCCTTCTCTGCCAGCTTGGTCATAAAGGAATTCCAGCGTTCCTCACCGAAACCTGCGGTCATAGCAGTCTTTGTTACAACATAAAAAGTACCTTTTACGTTCATATCGAAATCTCCTTTTTCAGGGTTTATCAGCAATTCATTGAGAAAAAGATCTCACGAATAATTCCTTGATCGCTTTCTTGCCATTTTCTTCGAGGAAACGGGTTCCTGTTCCGGTGAAATGGACATGGCTTATAACAGGTTCGTCTGCCTTTTTGCGTTTGACCCATTCCAATTTATTCCAGGTGAACCAATTGTTTTTCTTTTGATCAAAAACATGCAATGGTTTGTTGCATATTTTGCTGAATTCTGCTCCCCAGCCGGTGCCGCCATTGACGGTTTTATCGTCGAGTATTGCGCCGATTACAAAAATTTCCTGACCGTTGTTAATCTGGTACCAGATACTTTGGAGAATCTTGCGAAAAGTCTCATTATCAGTGTAACGGCGATTCATTAATTTTGAAACATATTCCAGACTCACATCGCCATTTTTCAGTTCTTCGTGATTGAGGACACGCAATCCCCGTTTGCGGATGATGGTATGTCCGTTAAATGTAAAATTTACTTCTTCAATTCCAAAGCTCTCCGCATTTGCGCCAAATTCCGCTTCAGCCCCCTGAGCTCCGCCGCTAAAGAGTATGCAATCTTCTTTTTTCATGTTTTTCCCTTTCTTCAACTTGCTTGTTTTTATATACATTCAGAATAAGGAATTTATATCAAAAAAACAAAATAATAGCTAATGAATTAGAGTTCCTTGAAAAAGCAGGGCTTCTGTCCGTAATAAACGCAATTCACGCCCAACAAACATCGACACCACACCTTATATTTTATGATCAATATTTCATTGACATAGAAGACTGAGTTTCTTATAGTTCGACCATGAACAAGAAATGTCTTATCAAATATCAAAAAATAAACGCCGGTAAAGCGGATATCGCAAGTTGAATAGATAATAAAAGTTCAAAGGCATACTTGACCCATTGCTTTTAAAATAAACGACATTTCGATAATTAATAAATATGGAAGCATACAATAATTTTCAGACAGAATTTGCCCACTTAGAAATGCTGCATGCATCTACTCTTTATGCATATGACTTAGCTATTCTGTGCTCAACACAAAGAGCTAAGGATGACTATATTAATAAAGAAGACCCTGTTTTTCGCACACTGGCTGGTGGCAACGAATTTAGATTAGCGGACACCTTAAAAGAATTACATGATAAATACAAAAAAAGTTACAGAACTATATTAAGAGAAACTATTTTTGTTAGAGCAATTTCTGTTTTAGAAGTATTTTTAATAGATGCTATACGTGAAATATTATTAGCAAGAAAAGATCTGCTTATAAAGAATGACATTATTACGATATCTTATCCTCATTTAATATCATTTAATAATTCATCAGAAATATTGTCTTATATTATTAATAACGAATGCAGAAATTTGCACAATGGCGGGTTTAAAGAAATATGTAAATACTTTCGGAATAGGCTAAAGATTGAATTGAATAATTTTAAAGAACCATTGAAATTAATTTTTGAATATCATGATAAGAGACATCTTATAGTTCATAGATTAGGATTAACTGATAAGGAATATAGACACAAATATAATACAAATACTAAGCAGGTAGACATCAATGAAAAGTATTTGATAAATGCTTTCATAAATATCAGAGCTTTTTGTGAATTTGTTTTAAATGAGTCTACAAGAATAATTTATTCTACAGATAATCTCCTTGGTCAAATCAATGAAGCCTTTGCGACCATTACTCTAAAAACATTAGATCAGAAAGGGGATGAAGCAATACAAAAAAATTACATTTTTCCCTTTGATGATAGCATAGTAAAATTGAAAGATTTAAGTTTACAAATTATTGAAGAAGCAGAGGATATTTTTAACTTAATCATTTCTGGCAATATTAATTACCTTGAGAGATATATTGCAATTTTAAAAAAACTTGACTTCGATAAATCTATTGAAATTATTAAAATCGAACTTAAGAAAGCTAACCCTCCTAAAAAGAAAAATATTAAATTTTCAATTGAAATGTTTGATAAAATAAGAAATATTTTGCCTGAACAACCATGGGAAAAGGGAATACACAAAATAATAGCAGGCAAGTTAGGTGTTTCAAGTATAACTGTTCGTGCTGTTATAAGAAAACTAATAAGTGACGGTGTATTTAAACATCAGGTTGATGGGCGAATAATTGATGGAAATAGTAAAGAAAAACAGTGACCATTTAGTCTTCGATAACTATCAGAGGAAAATATTATGAAGTCAAGATTAACATCCGTAGTAGTTATTATAAGTTTACTGCTCCTTTTTACAGGAATCGGTATTTGTCAGGATAAGGTTAGTGCATCCGACTTGGTGGATAAGGTTGGTCAAAGCAGTATTAATTGGTCGGCAGGTTATATTGAAGCGGTCGGTATTGGCTCACCACCCGAAAAATTGGCAGGCAAAATAAATGCCCGTCCGATAGCTCTGCGCGCGGCTCAAAAAGATGCCTTACATAATTTACTGGAAATCACCAAAGGTGTGCAAGTTGATTCGGCAACTTCAATTAAAGATTTTATCGTGGGAAGCGATGTTGTTGATACGCAAATAAACGGTCTGGTGAAAGGCGCTGAAGTTTCGGATCATCAATACCTGCCCGATGGCAGGGCCGAAGTCAGATTAAGGATACCTCTTTACGGCAACTTAGCTCAGACAATTATGCCGTTGGCTATGGCAAAGTCACCTGCAGCACCAGCCCCAACTGAATCAGTACCGGCTCCGTCTGTAAAAGCTCCCGCAACTCTATCGGCGCCTGTTGTTTATACCGGCATGGTTGTTGATGCTCGCGGGATTCAAGCTCGTCCGGCAATGTTTTCCCGAATTTTTGATGAAGACGGCAGGAAAGTTTACGATTTGGCCAATGTTGACCGTGAATATGCAGAAAAGCAAGGAATAAGCGGATATACTCGTGACCTTACAGCGGCACCGACCAATCAGCGCGTAGGAGTCAATCCAATAACGATAAAGGCTCTGAGATCAAGTGGCTCCGGTAAATCTGATATTGTAATCAGCAATGCCGATGCCCGGCAAGTTAGAACATCGGCCGAAAGTGCTTCCTTTTTGAAACAATGCAAAGTAATAATTGTTTTGGATTAATCTGTGTATTAAATTTTCCAAAAAGCCGCCGTCACGATAATATTAAGTGATTGCGGCTTTTTTATGGTGTTAAATCAAGAAAGATTTGATATTAACAGTATCATAATTGAAAAGACGCTTGGTAATAGATATCATTAGTCGTAACATGTGATTTATGGATTCCCCGGTCAAGCCGGGGAATGACAAAAAATAATTAAGGAAAAAATATTGTCTAAACGAATTGTTGTTTTATCCGCGGAAATTGCCAATAAAATAGCTGCCGGTGAAGTGGTGGAAAGGCCTGCTTCTATTGTCAAGGAATTGGTGGAAAATTCTATTGATGCCGGAGCCAGCGATATCAGGGTGGAATTGGAAAAGGGCGGCTGCCAGTCGATCAAAGTAATTGATAACGGTTCGGGAATAGAACGCGAAGATGTGGCGCTGGTATTTGAAAGACATGCCACCAGTAAAATTTATAACTTTGAAGATATTTACAGTGTAGCTTCGTTTGGTTTCCGCGGCGAAGCAATGCCGAGTATCGCTTCTATCGCGCGGGTGGAGTTATTAACACGGCGCAAAAATGATTTAGCCGGAACAAGAGCCACACTGGATGCCGGCAAAATACAGGAAGTAGTTCCTGCGGGCTGTCCCGCCGGTACGCAAATATCGGTGACCAAAATATTTGCCAACGTTCCCGCGCGCAGGAAATTTCTAAAAACAGAATCTACTGAACAGGGTTTATGTCTGGATGCGATCACCCGCCTGGCCCTGGCTCATCCGGAGATCAGCTTTAAAGTTAATGTTAATGGACGCGATGCATTTACCGCCCCCCAAGTCAGGGATGCCTCCGAACGCATTGCCATGGTCATGGGTGAAGATTTTTCCAATCATCACGTCTTAATAAACGCGCAAAAAGAAAATATCAGTTTGACGGGATTCATCTCGCGTCCGGAATTCACAAAATCAAATTCCAAAAGTATATATTTGTTTGTCAATAAACGCTTTGTCCGCGATAACAGTGTAACTCACGCCGTATTGTCGGCATACCGTCAGATTATTGAGCCTAGACGCTACCCTGCCGCCGTATTGTTTCTTGATCTGCCGCCTGAAGATGTTGATGTCAATGTTCATCCGGCCAAGATGGAGGTTCGCTTTAAGGATTCGCACAGCGTTTATGATCTGGTATCCAAAACAATCGCGCAGAGTCTTGCCGGCGCTGAAACATCGAAGGGTAGTTTTATTTATCGTTTGGCGCCTAAAGAGAATGCTTCTGTTCCGGGGTTCACGCGTTCGGCGGATAAATTTCCGGCTAAATCTTTCGGATTATTTTCCCGGCAAAATTTACAGCAGGCAATTACCAATGATCTGTTGACGCGCTCCTCGGTTGCGGAAAAAGTTGCAACTTTCAATAGCGACAATGTTCAGGCAAAAGAAACAATAACTTTTGCGAGCTTAAAATATTTAGGGCAATTCGCCAACACCTACCTTGTTTTTGCGAGTGATAATGGCTTGGTTTTGATAGATCAGCATGCGGCCCATGAACGGATAATTCTGGAGCGATTAAAAAAAACAATGGGGCCGCAAATTATAAGTCAATCACTTCTTATGCCGGAAATTGTCAATTTAACTCCGGGACAAATCGCACTGTTTTCCGGCTATATTGATTTTTTACGGGAAATCGGTTTAGAAATTGAAATCTTTGGCCGGGACGCGATTGTTGTCAAAACGCTTCCGGTAATTCTGTCGCAGATTCAAGCCAGAGAAATAATTTCTGATATTGCCGATCAACTGGGCGAACAAAATCAAATGCCTTCTTTACAGGAAAAGAAAGAAAAAATACTGGCTTCTTTGGCTTGCCGCGCGGCAATCAAGGCCAATAGTGTTCTTTCTTCCGAAGAAGTAGCCGCTCTTTGCCGTGATCTGGAAGAAACACCTTTTAATCTTACCTGCCCTCATGGACGTCCAATCACTATCAATTTTTCCTTAAGCGAAATCGAAAGAATGTTTAAGAGGAAGTAGAAAAAATAGAGATGGAAAAAGTGCCGTTGGTAATAATTAATTCGCCTACTGCGACGGGTAAAACTGAATTAGCCATCAATCTGGCTTTAGAATTCGGCGGAGAAATTATCAGCGCTGATTCCCTTCAGGTTTACCGCTATCTGGATATCGGTACGGCAAAGCCATCAAGAGAACAAAGAAACAAAGTCAAACATCACATGATAGATTTTGTTGATCCCGACGAAGAATTTAATGCCGCCATTTTTGCCGAACAGGCGCGCATCATTATTACTGATTTGGCCAAACAAAGGAAGCCCATCTTTATTGTCGGGGGAACAGGGCTCTATATACGGGCGCTCCTGAGGGGAATTATTGCGACGCCGACAGTAGATGAAAATATCAGGAATTATTATCGCCAGTTGCGTGAAAGCCACGGAAAAGAATATCTTTATAATTTACTACAACCAAGGGATGCGGATGCCGCCCGAAAAATTAACCCCAATGATTCTGTAAGGGTAATTCGGGCATTGGAAGTTTTGGAACAAACCGGAGAATCAATTTCAGCCAAACAAAAAAGACACTCCTTTGCCGATTGTCCTTATAAAACTTACAAAATCGGCCTTCAGCTTGCCCGTGCTGAGTTAAAGCAAAGAATTATAATGCGAACGGAAAAAATGATTGCTTATGGGCTCGTGGATGAAGTTAAAAGTATTTTAGATCGAGGCTATAGCTATAATCTCAAGCCGTTGCAATCATTGGGTTATAAACAAGTAATTGGATTTTTACGCAAAGAGTATGATTGGGAAAATGCTCTAGATTTAATCAACCGTGATACCTGGCATTATGCAAAGCGGCAATTGACCTGGTTTGCCGCCGATAAGGAAATAAATTGGTTTAATCAAGATTCTTTCGGAAATATTAGTGAAAATGTAGAGAAATTCTGGAAAGAAAACGACTCGGTATAAGAACACAGGGGATGCAATATTACTTGACTTCGGCCGTTTCTGAAGATAATTATACCCGATAGTTTTGGTGAAATATGGAGAGATAAATTATTTTTAAGGATGTATTCAAATCTTTTTAAAAAAGAGAATTATTATGGCGTGTCAAAAAATATTTAGAACATTAATCAGTCTATTTATACTTTGTGCTGGTGTATTATTTCTAGTCTCCTGCGGCCCGAAGGCAAGGGTAGCGGTGAGCCAACTGGATACTCCCGGACATCATACCTTCACTGGTTTGAAACTGCTTGATCAGGAAAAGTATACCGACGCCAAGAGAGAATTTGAAATGGCGACTCAGCTTGATGCCAAATATTCAAAGACTTATACCGGCATGGCCCTGGTTAATATTTATACAGGTAAATTCAACGCAGCCTCAGAAAATCTGGCGAATGGTTTGAAATACGCCAAGGACGCTGACGAAAAACTTTTTGTTAATGTCGGCAAAATTCGTTATTACACCTTAAGTAAATCAGATCAAAAATGGCTGGAGTTGGCGAGAAATCAATTTGATGAAGCCGTCGTGACGGATTCCAAACATTCACCGGCATATTATTTTATGGGTTTGGCATACAGAGACGCGTTAGAATTTAATCAGGCCGGTCAAATGTTTTCCCAGGTTACTAAATTGAAAACCGATCATATGGCTGATGCCGATGCGCAATTAAAATTCCTGCAAAAGGTTCAACTGGCCATGCCTGCGACAGAAGCGGGAAAGAAGATCGCTCTCGCGGAACGCATTACCAGAGCGGATGCGGCTGCGCTGTTTATGGAAGAATTAAAAATTAAAGACCTTTATAAAAAACTGGAGCTGAAAGTTTCGGCAGAGGTAAAGGATGTTGAAAAAGTTCCAACAGAGGCGCCTTCTCCTGCACCTGTTAACTTATTGGCGAAAGATATCGCGGACCATCCTTTGAAAAAGGACATTGAGGGGATACTGGAAACCGGCGTTCGCGGACTGGAAAATGATCCGAAAGGTAACTTCAATCCCGGCGAAATTTTGTCTCGCGGTGAATATGCCATGATGCTGGAAGATATATTGATAAAACTAACCGGCGAGAAGGATTTAGCCGCCAGATATGTTAATTCAAAATCATTGTTTCCCGATGTGCCTGCGGACATGCCTTATTTTAATGCCATTATATCCGTGACTTCACGGGGAATTATGGAAGCAAAAAATACTAAGACCGGTGAATTTGCGCCGCTTAAGCCTGTAACCGGTGTGGACGCGCTTTTGATTATCCGCAAACTTAAAAAAGAATTAAAATTAAACTGATTGCGGTTTTGTAAAATTATTCATGATGCGGAATTATTTACCGCCTCACGTCTTAAAGAAAGTTAAAGAGGGCGAAAGCCCTTTTTATTTGTGGGAGAATAATATTAAATGGCAACAAAAGAGTTAAGCAAGGCGTTTGAACCGGCCGATGCCGAAAAAAGATTATACGATTACTGGTTAAAAAATAAGTATTTTCACGCTCAGGATAACAGTGAAGCGCCCGCTTTTTCCATTGTCATCCCGCCCCCGAATGTAACCGGAATGCTGCATATGGGGCATGCTTTGAATAATACACTGCAGGATATTATTATCCGCTTCAAAAGGATGCAGGGCTATAACACACTCTGGATGCCGGGCATGGATCACGCAGGCATTGCCACGCAAAATGTGGTTGAGCAGCAATTGATGAAGGAAGGATTATCCCGCCATGATCTGGGCCGCGAAAAATTCATTGCCCGCGTCTGGGAATGGAAGAAAAAATACGGCGGAGTGATCATTAATCAGCTGAAACGTCTGGGCTGTTCCTGCGACTGGCAGCGAGAACGCTTCACCATGGACGAAGGACTGTCTAACGCCGTCCGGGAGGTTTTTGTCCGGCTCTACAATGAGGACATGATTTATCAGGGCGACTATATTGTCAACTGGTGTCCCCGCTGTCACACCGCAATTTCCGATCTGGAAGTCGAATTCAAACAAGACCAAAGCTTTCTTTGGAATATCCGTTATCCCTTCGCCGACGGCAGTGGAGATATTGTAGTTGCCACCACCAGGCCGGAGACGATGCTGGGCGATACAGCCGTGGCAGTAAATCCCGCTGATGTTCGCTACAAGGATAAAGTTGGCAAATTTGTGATTCTGCCTTTGATGAACAAAAAAATACCGATCATTGCCGATGACTATGTGACCATGGATTTCGGCTCCGGCGCGGTGAAGATAACCCCGGGTTCTGATCCCAACGATTTTGCCATGGCCCAGCGCCATCAGCTGGAAATCATTTCCATCATGGACGGTAAAGGCATCATTAATGAACACGGCGGCAAATACAAAGGGCAGGATCGCTATGAGGCGCGCAAGAACGTTTTGGCCGATCTGGAAAAGGGCGGTTATATGGTCGGCACCGAGCCTTACGCGCACAATGTCGGTCAGTGTTACCGCTGCAAAACAGACATTGAACCGATGGTGTCCAAACAATGGTTTGTCAAAATCAAACCTCTGGCCAAGCAGGCTATCGCGGCAGTGGTTAAGGGAAAAACACGGATAGTTCCCGCTTCCTGGGAGGCGACTTATTTTGACTGGATGAACAACATCCGCGACTGGTGCATTTCCCGGCAGTTGTGGTGGGGACACCGCATTCCCGTCTGGTATTGCGACGGCTGCGGCAAAGTTATTGTCGCCACGGTGGATCCCGACAAGTGTCCCGATTGCGGCGGTGCGTCTCTGAAGCAGGATGAGGATGTTCTGGACACCTGGTTTAGTTCCGCGCTCTGGCCTTTTTCCACTTTAGGTTGGCCCAATAAAACCAAAGCTCTCAAAACATTTTATCCGACGTCACTCTTAATTACCGGTTTCGATATTCTTTTCTTCTGGGTGGCGCGTATGATGATGATGGGCATTTACGTGATGAAAGACGTTCCCTTTAAGGAAGTTTACCTGCATGCTCTGGTGCGCGACGAAAAAGGCGAGAAGATGAGCAAATCAAAGGGCAACAGCATTGATCCGCTGGTGATGATCGACCAGTACGGCACGGACGCTTTCCGCTTCACCCTGGCTGCCTATACTGCTCAGGGACGCGATGTGCGCCTGTCGCCGGAACGCGTCGAAGGCTACAAATTTTTTGTCAATAAAATCTGGAACGCGTCCAAATTGACGCTTAACAATCTGGTGGACTTCGATCAATCAGCGCCCCTGACTGCTTCTGATTCACTGCCGGATAAGTGGATCAAGGCGAAATTAAATGAAGCAATTGGAGAAGTCACCCGCAGTCTGGATGAATATCGTTTCAACGATGCATCCGCCGCTATTTACCGCTTTATTTGGCATGAATTCTGCAATTGGTATCTGGAATTAAGCAAGCCTGTGTTTTATGGCAAAGTAAGCCCGGAACAAAGACAAGCTACCCAACGAACTTTGCGCGAAGTTTTCAAAACAATGCTGCAACTTTTACATCCCTTTATGCCTTTTGTCACCGAAGAGCTTTGGCAGGCGCTGAACGGAAGCGATAAAAATTCGATTATGGTCAGTTCCTTTCCTCAACCTGTGGAGAGTTGGGAAGATGCAGCAGCCAAAAAGGAAATGGAACTCCTGATGGAGATTATTACCAGTATTCGCAATATCCGTGGAGAAATGCGAATACCACCTTCGAGCAAATTGCAGGTTTCGATTTCAGCGCCCGATATGCAATTAAAAAATGCAATTGAAAGCGGCAAAAACTATATAGTCAACATGGCTAATTTGGAGGAGCTGACTTTGGCAGTGGATTTAGTGGAGCCCAAAGGAGTGGCCACGGGGATTGTCGGTTTAACGCGGATATTTGTCCCTGTTACCGGTATTGTAGATATTGCCGGCGAAAAAACGCGTCTGGATAAGGAATTGGCGAAAGTTTCTAAAGATTTAGAACAGAGTTTCAGAAAACTTGCCAATCGCGACTTTCGCGAAAAGGCTGCAGAGGCAGCCATTAAAAAAGAAGAAGATAAATTAAAAGACTTCCAGGAAAAATTCACAGCCCTGAAGGCCGCGCTGAAAAAACTAAAAGAGATTGCCGTGTGATGGAAAAACAAATCAGGAACATCATTGAAGCCGCGCTGGCCGAAGATATCGGCACCGGCGACATCACCACACAGGCCACCGTCAGCCGCAAAAAGAAGGGTAGGGCGCAGGCTGTTGCCAAAGATGATTTTGTCATTGCCGGAATTGATGTTTTTGCAGAAACTTTTCAACTTCTGGATAAAAGTATCAAAGTTAAGAAATTAATGGATGACGGATGCCGGGCAAAGAAAGGCGATGTTATTGCCGAAGTCTCCGGCAGCTTGTCCAATATTTTACAGGCCGAACGCGTTGCGCTGAATCTGTTTCAGCGGATGTCCGGCATTGCCACTCTGACCGCGAAATACGTGGAAGCTGTGCGCGGCACGAAAGCAAAAATTCTCGATACACGCAAGACCATGCCCGGTCTGCGCGTTCTGGATAAGATGGCGGTACGTATCGGCGGCGGCTGCAATCATCGCACCGGTCTGTATGACGGCGTGCTCATTAAAGACAATCATATCGAAGCCGCAGGAGGTATTACCTCCGCTGTCAAGGCGCAAAGAAAGCGTCTGCCGGATACCTTGAAAATCGAAGTGGAAACAAAAAACATAAAAGAAGTAAAAGAAGCCCTGAAGAGCGGTGTTGATATTATCATGCTGGATAATATGACTGTCCCGGCAATGAAGAAAGCTGTCTATTTTGTGGCCGGACGCGCGCTTCTGGAAGCCTCCGGCAACGTGAGCCTGCAAAGTGTTTCTGAAATCGCCGCCACCGGTGTCGATTTGATTTCCATAGGCGAACTTACCCACTCTGTCCGAGCCGCGGATATTTCATTAAAAATTAAAAGCTGAAGCGAAGAGCATCCACCGAATGTTTCAATAATGGTGGAACCGCTACGCTTGTTCCACCCTACGAAGAATCTATGAAGTTAAATCAAGAAAAACTAAAACAAAGCCTTGACGGAAAGTTTATAGGCCATCAACTATATTATTATGAAGAAATCGGTTCGACGAATGACGAGGCGTTTCGTCTGGGATTGGCAGGAGCGCCGGAAGGGACGGCGCTGATAGCGAATAGCCAGAGCGCGGGCAAGGGCCGCATGCAGAGGGTATGGCATTCACCGGCAGGAAGTAACATTTACACTTCGATTATCTTACGGCCTGAAATAACGCCTGCCAGAACTCCGCAGATATCAATATTAGCCGGTGTTGCTGTAGCTGATGTATTGGAGAGCTATTGTCCTGACAGGATTAAACTCAAATGGCCTAATGATGTTCTAATCGACGGGAAAAAAGTGTGCGGTATTTTATCCCAAATGAAAACCACTGCAAGCGAAGTTGATTTCATTGTATTGGGTATGGGCATTAATGTGAACATTAGTTATTGTCAATTTTCAAAGGAAATATGCAATTTAGCGACTTCTTTGGCCATAGAAACCGGCAGGGAAATATCCCGTCAGGAATTGATAATTAGCCTGTATGAAAATCTGGCAAAATGGTATAAACAGTTACTAAAAGATGGGTTCGGCCGGATCAAAGAAAAATGGCTGAGTATATCGCCGATGATCGGCCAGACGGTTCAGGTAATGTTTCAGGAAAAAGCTGTGAGCGGCAAGGCCATCGGCCTTGATGAGGATGGTTCCCTGATTCTTCTTGCAGCGGGGAATAAAGAATTTAAAGTCTCAGCAGGAGATGCAACAATAGTAAAGAGGTGATGGGTATGCTGTTAGTAATAGATGTTGGAAACACAAACACGGTTCTCGGACTTTTTGATGAGGACTCTTTGCAGCATGATTGGCGTATCCGGACGGAGATTGATCATACCATTGATGAATATGGTGTGCTAATTTATAATTTATATCAATCCAGCCGGATGAAAGCTAAGGAGATCAAAGCCGTCACGAACATTATTATTTCCTGTGTAGTGCCGCCCATGCTCAATATTCTGGAGCCTCTCTGTATCAAGTATTTTAACATCAAACCTCTGATCGTAGGTCCCGGAATTAAAACGGGGATGCCCATTTTTTATGATAATCCCAAAGAAGTTGGAGCGGACAGAATTGTCAACGCTGTCGCGGCTTACGACAAGTACCACAAAGAATCCATTATTGTTGATTTCGGCACCGCAACCACCTTTGATTATGTTTCTCCCAAAGGGGAGTATATGGGCGGCTGCATTGCACCGGGTATTATGATTTCCAGTGAAGCCCTTTTTGAAAGAGCTTCAAAATTGCCGCGAGTCGAATTTAGCAAACCCAAAACGGTAATCACTAAAGATACGGTAAGCGCCATACAGGCGGGCATTATGTTCGGTTACGCCGGTCTGGTGGATGGTATTGTCGAGCGGATGAAAGCGGAAGTAAAAACCAATCCGCTCGTGATTGCCACGGGAGGTTTAGCTCGGATTGTAGCTCAGGAGACAAAGAGCATTGATAAAATTGAAGAGATGCTGACGCTGGACGGTCTGCGTATTATCTATAACTTAAATAAGAAATAAATCATGTTGAATGTTGGATTAACAGGCGGCATTGCCTGCGGAAAATCAACCGTAGCAAAAATATTTGTGAAAAATGGAGCTCATTTGATTGATTTCGATGGGCTTGCTCACGAAGTGCAGGAACCGGCAAAGCCGGCCTGGAAAGAAGTAGTCAATCATTTTGGTGAAGGAATTCTCCAACCGGATAAAAAAATAGACCGCGTTAAACTGGGAAATATTGTATTTGCCGACAAAGAGAAACTAGCCGAGCTCAACAACATTGTTCATCCTTTAGTTTATCAAGAATGGCATGTGCGATTGGGGAAAATCTGCAAAAAAGAAAAACACGCCATTGTTCTGTCTGATATTCCTCTTCTGTTCGAAGGAAACATGCAACATCTGTTTGATCTGACTGTGTTGGTTCTCATTGCACCTAAAGAACAGGTCCGCCGTCTGATGGCGCGCAATGGTGTGAGCAAAGAAGATGCGGAAAAAAGATTGAAAAGCCAGATGCCGATTAGTGAAAAGATTGCACTGGCCGATATTGTAATTGACAATGAAGGCAGCATTACTGAAACTGAAAAAAGAGTTAGGCAAGTCTGGCAAGAACTATTGCAGAAGGAAAAACAAATATATTCAGTCCGGCTGAAGATCGGCGGTCTTGATCAAAACATAAATAACGGAGGCAGAAAATGATTGAAAAAAATGTAAAAACAGATTTCAGCGCAAAGATATCCGAGCCGGTGATCGGCTCGGGCACTTTTGTTCATCCGTTGGCGGCGGTGATCGGCAACGTTATTCTAGGAAATAATGTGATGGTCGCGCCGACGGCGTGTTTGCGCGGCGACGAAGGCCAGCCACTTTATGTCGGCGACGACACCAATGTACAGGATGGTGTTGTGATCCATGCGCTGGAGACAGAGTTGGACGGGAAAACGGTGGAAAAGAATCTAATGGAAGTTAACGGTAAGAAATACGCAGTTTATGTGGGCAACCGCGTTTCGCTGGCGCATCAGGCACAGATTCACGGACCGGCAGTGGTTATGGATGATACCTTTGTCGGGATGAAGGTGCTGGTGTTTAAATCTTTTGTCGGAAAGAATTGTGTCATCGAGCCCGGCGTTATTTTAATGGGTGTCAAGGTTGCCGATGGCCGCTATGTGCCGGTCGGATCGGTTATTAAAACACAAATTGAGGCGGACAATCTGCCGACTATTATGCCGGATTATCCAATGAAGGATATGAATAAAGGTGTGCTGCATGTTAATAAAGCGCTGGCGAAGGGTTATCTGGCTTCGGAAAAAACAAGGGTATGAAAGTGTTTCTGAAAATTGGGTCTAATTAATACAGTCCCACTTAGCTTCGCAAGTGGGATAATTCAACTGACAGATATTACTGTGCTATGCTTGTAATATCTGAGTTTCATTACAATACAAGATGTTAATAAAAAGTAAATATTCCGCTAAAAATGAAAAGCAAAACAGCTGTCTTTCCTGCGGATCAACGGAAAACATCAATAACCGGAAATATTGTTCGATTAAATGCCGTCAACATTTGCGGCAGAAACTCAATATGAGGAACGGTTTGCTGCAGGCATTAAATACGCGTTATGCGACTTTTTATTTTTCCGACACAATGATTATTCTGGATATTGTTCCTCATGGGATCAAAGAAATATTCCGTTATGTAAGTAAGCGTACAACGGCAAATAATCCGGCCGCAGATTTCAGTATAATGACCAATGCGTTAGGCAATGCCTGGTGGGCGGAGTCAAAGCGGACAAATAAAAATTACTTGGCTTCCCAGCATGTTTTGAAGCTGGCAAAACGCTGCGCTATATCGGAGGGATTACAGCGCCCCAGATTAATAAGAATTCCCACTATAAAAATAGAAGTCTTAGATTATCTGGAAATTAAAAAGGCTGATCTTAATTCCCATGATTTGAGTAAAATTATAAAAAATGCTTATCGACAGCAGGTAAAAATTCATCACCCTGATGCCGGCGGTCAGGCATCCACCTTTCGTAAAATTCACGATGCTTATAAAGAGTCTTTGCGGTGGGCCGATAACCCTACTTTCATCCGCCGCCGAGGCTTTCCTGATAAATGGTATTATGACGGGGACAATAAAAAATGGGTCCAGCCGATACCGGTCAGGAGATAGGTTCAAGGATAAAATCACCTTTTAAACGCGCCACTCTTGAGATCTGCTTGCCGAGGCATGCATGACATCGTGGTGACTTATTCAAAGTTCGCTTTCCTTTTTTCTTTTTGAGCACGGATTCCTTCAACCGGATCATTGCCTCTCAAGACCGATAAAGCTGTTTTCGTCTCTAATTTACAAGCTTCCTCAAAGGATAAACCTCTGGAAAGTCTGTTTAGTTTTATGATTCCCTGCTGCGATTTCGGGCCGAAACTGGCTAGCCTCTCAGCTAAAGCCATCGCCTCTTCCATTAAGATAATTTCCGTCTGAGGGGACGAGCTAGTTTAAAAATCCCCAGCATTTTGCGTGCTGAGTAAACGTCACCCGTTAATAATATTTCTAAGGCACGTGTATTCCCGACAATTGCGGGCAAGTAAATATTTCCTCACCCCAGGGCTTGAATTCCCAATTTAGTTCCGCGTATCTGAAATTTGACGGAATCATATGCCTTCCTGCAATTTACCCGCCTTTTTCAAAGCACTTTTCTGCTGCAAGGATGTAAGCTGGTAATAGGCGATAGGTACGACGCAAAGGGTAAGCAGGGTCGAAATAAATGTCCCTGAAGGCATGGTGATGCCAAGCCCCTGCAACATCGGATCGAAGTATAAAATGCCTTCCCCGACCATTATAGCAAGAGTGGTGATGATAATCGGCCTGACCCGGAGCGAACACGCTTTTAAAACGGCGTCTTTTACAGTCATGCCGTCTGCGATACGGCTGCGGGCAAAATCGACCAGCAGGATGGAGTTGCGTAAGACTATCCCGGCCAGCGCTATTACACCGACTGTTCCCGGTCCGTTCAGGGCCTTTCCCAGTAGTACATGGGCCGGTATCACACCGATAAAAATGAACGGGATCGGCAGCATTACGATGAGCGGTGTCAGGAATGAACCGTACCAAGCGACAAGAATGGCATATATGATGAAAAGCACGGCAACAAAGGCCATCCCGAGATCGTTGTAAAGATCCCGCTGTATAACCCAGTCTCCTGCCCAGTTGAGCGCATAGCTTCCCTGGTCAACGACCTTATCCTTCCAGAGGATCTCAATGGGCTTCGAATCAGGCATCTTTTCTTTTTCCAAAAGTTTGGAGATGTCTTTCATCGAATATGCAGCACCCCAACTGGTTGCTTCCGCCGACACCATCACCACGGGCTGAAGGTCTTTGCGCATAAAAGAATATGTCCCGTCATTTTTCTTCAGCTTCCCGATATCCGATGCCGGAACGCTCATGCCGCCCATGGTCGAGGTAAAGAGGAGCGAGTCTATGTCCTCGGGGCTTGTCCGCTGGGAGCGCGACAGACGGACAGTTATCGGAACACCCTCCCTTTCATCCGGAAGCTGAACCATTGTGCTGGAATCCCCGGCAACGAGGCTACGTATGGTGTCCGCCGCCTGTGCACTGATGACGCCGCGCATGGCCGCCTTCTGCTGATCTATTTCATATTCAAGTTCGGGCGCGCCACGTCTGGCTGTCCAGTCTATACTGACGACATCGGGCCTTTTTGAAAAAGCAGCCTTTACCTTTTCCGCGGCTTTAAGTCTTTGTTCTTCATCCGGCGCATAGACTTCGGCCACGATTCCCGCAAGGGACGGCGGCCCGGGCGGTAGTTCCGCGACGGTGAAGAAAGTATCTTTACCCGATAACATTGGCGCTATGAGTAAGTGCATTTGCAGGGCCGTTTCATGGCTGGGCCTCTTACGCTCCTTAGCGGGTTTCAGTTGAACATGAATTTCGGCTTTGTCAGGTTCAGTCCTGAGGTCGAAATGACGACCCACACCCAGGAAGGTCAATGGCGCGTATGTTCCTGCATAGACTTGACATGCGGTTACTTCCGGTATTTCTCTAAGCTTTCTTGCCACATCGACTGCCTTTGCATATGTGCTTTCAAGGCTCGTATAGGGCGGCATGTCAATCATCACCGACATCTCATCAGAGTCTTTATGCGGCATGGCCTCGACAATCGCTATGCGGGCCGGTATTAATGCAAACATTGTAAGGAGGAGCATTATTAATACTGCATAAAGACCATAGGCTCGTAAAGGCTTGGCAAGTATGAATGCCAATGCATCAAGATAGTATGATTTCAGCCCTTTCTTTTTTTGCCTGTTCTTGCCGTTCAGGGATTCATCGATTTTGTTGGGCACACTGCGAAGCATCAGGTTGCACAGATAGGGAGTTACGGTTAACGCGATAAACAAAGAGAAAAACATGCCGACTGAAGCTCCGACCGACAGCGACCGCAAGTATTGACCGACCATGCCTGAAACGAAGGCGGTCGGCACCAGGGCTATAATTACCACCAGTGTGGCAAGGATGGTCGGCGGCCCCACTTCCTCCACGGCTTTAACAGCAACAGCTGCAGTTTTTTCATCACCGCCATGCCAGTGACGATGAATGTTTTCTATAATAACGATCGCATCATCAATCAAAAGCCCTATGGCAAAAACCATTGCGGCCATAGATATTCTATTGAGCGTAAATCCTGTCAGCTTGTAAATGATCGGAATGATGAAGAGCGTTATAATTAATGCTATTGCCCCAATTACGCCTTCACGCCATCCCAACGCAATGATGATCAGTAAAACGCTTACCAGAACCGCAATCACCATGTGTTTCAACACCATATCAAGTGCGGTTAATGCTTGCTGCCCGTTATCGCGTGTAATGTCAAGATGCACATCCGCAGACAGGATTTCCTTTGCAAGACGACGAAGCATATCATTGGCCTGACGGGTGACATCGGTGACATTGGAACCGTAAACCTTATTGATCGAAATCGTTACGGCCGGGTATGCCGACCAGTTTGTATTGTCACCGATTCTGGAAACATAATTGGCGGGTTCGGTAAAACCGTCGCTTACAGTTGCTACATCCCTCAAGTATACAGGTCCTGCCTGGTTTGCTCCAACGATCAGGCTGGCTGCATCTTCGGCGGATTTGATGAAAGCTCCGGTTGTGATTTTATAGACGCCGTCCGGCCCTGAAATCTTTCCCGCCGGAAGCCTGACATTGGATACCCTTATCGCCTGCAATACACGGTCTGCTCCCAGGCCGCGCTCGGCAAGCTTTCTGGCGTCAAGTTCCACATTTATGGTTCTGGGCAATCCGCCCGTGATATCCACCCGCGAAACGTTCGGCAACGCGCGTAGCTTGTCCGCCATTTCGACTGCCAGCCTTCTGAGAATCTCGGGCCCCGCTTTATCCGACCACAAGGTGGCGCTCAGGACGGCGACATCATCGACGCCCCTGGGCTTCACCAGAGGGGCAGAAACGCCTGAGGGAAGCCGGCCCATATTGGCATTGAGCTGCTGATAGAGTTGCGAAAGCGCCTTTTCCTGAGGGATGCCGCTGTGGAATTCGATGCTGAACATCACGGCGTCCTCAGTTGTCGAGCTGTAGACATGTTTTACCGTTTGGAGTTCCTTGATCCACTGCCCGACAGGTTTGGCAATGCGCTCATCTATCTCCCTGGCCCCCCGGCTGGGATACACGATAACAACATCGGCTGCAGCCACTACCAGGGAGGGATCGTCTTCCTTGGGCGTAGTCCAGATGGCCATAATGCCTATGGCAAGGATCACCATCATAATCAGGGGAGTCAACTTAGAAGTAATGAATCGATTGGTTAACCTGCCTGAAATGCCTAACTTGGGGTTGGGAGCTTTCATTTATGGGCCACCGAAATACCTTGGCCGTCACATATACCGGTTTCCCCGGGCGAGAGAATAATACGCTCGCCTTCATTCAACCCGGTTAGGACATTGATCGACCCGTCCTTGTCCTCACTTACGGTAAGCCAACGAAGATGGGCTATCTTGTCGTCTCCGGCAACATACACGCCGCTAAGCTGGCCGAATTTGACAAGGGCGTCTTTGGGAACGGTCAATCTTTTTCTTTCTTCCATTCCCAGAGGCATTTTAACTACGGCGAGAACACCGGTCTTGTAACGATATCCTGGATTATCAATGAGTATCTGTAGGCGGAGCCCCGGGGCACGAATATCACCCGATGAAACAATGCCCTCGATAATACCTTCAACATTTTCATTGCCGATACTTGCTGCAATCTTTTCGCCCGCCTTGAGTGAGGCAGCCAGGTCCGTGCCCACAGGGGCTATAATCCTGATTCGGGAATCGTCTTGAATTATGAAAAGCGGTTGCCCCGGCGCCACCATGTTCCCGGTCTCGGTCATTTTTCTGACAATCGTTCCTGAAAAGGGCGCTTTTGCAACTGCATAGGACAGATTGATATCAAGCTCGTTCACCGCTGCACTTGCAGCGCTCACAGAGTTGTTTGCCTGGCTTTCGGCAAGCTCGGCCATCTCCAGTTCGGCCAGCGGAATGTCGGCGGTACTATAAAGATCTTTTTTACGGGCCAGATTCGTGCGGGCGATATCCAAAGCATGACGTGCCGTGGCAAGGCTTGTCTGAGCCTGCATCTTGCGCGTCTGCAAGTCCCTTGTATCCAGCACCACGAGGGTACGCCCATTTTTCACATGTTCGCCTTCATAGAAATTAGCACTGAGAACCCTTGCCATAACACGAGCTGCCGGTGTGACCTGCATGACAGGCTCCATTATGCCGGACAATTCGATCATCCGCTGTGTTTTTTCTGCTGTGATCGTATATGTTTCAACAATACATGGCTGTTTTCCAGTATTGATCCTGTCTTCCGCTCTATCTTTGCAGCCCGTCAAAAGACAGACAAGAACAAAAGAAAGTATCATTGCAAGGTAAAGCTGATGGTTATCCTTTGTGATAGACTTGGACAAATTGGTTTTAAGTTTCATTGTTCATTACCCCCTTCGGATGGAACAGGGTCAAGCCCTTGGGCCCGCCTGAGTTTTACGTATGCCCTGCTTACGGAATAGTTTGCCCGGGCTTCGTTGAAACTCGCCCTGTCCAGGAGCACTTGCGCATCAAGAACCTCCGTGCTGCCGATTGATTGGACCTCGAAACGTCTTTGAACGCTTTCAAGATTCATCTCAGCTTGTGCCACGGCGCCTGACGCAACATCAAGCTGTGTTCGGGACGTATCCAGTTCAATCTTTGCCTGAAGAATCTCAAGGCGCATGCCTTCCTTCGCCTTTATCTGAGCCGATTTTGCCTGAAGCACGCGGGCTTGGGCGGCATCGAGACCATAATAAGTGCTGCCCCAATCCCAGATATTCCATGATAGCAGGACACCGCCCATCCATGCCTTGTCCGGTTCTATGTAAAGGCCTTCGCTCCTTTGCCATTTGAAGAAAGCATTGATTTCTGGAAGCATGCGGGAACGTGCAACACTTTCACCAGCTTGTGCCTGTTCGATTTTTGAGCGTATAACCGCAAGCTCGGGGCGCTGTTCTGGATCATACGATGGTACGGCATTGTCAGATAAAAGCTTGATGTCGAGTTCCTCAGGCCATATTTCTTTGTCAGAGGGTAACCCGATCTGATATGCAAGGTTGGCGCGGGCAAGCCTGGCGCCACCTTCTGCCTGTATGAGCTGTCCTTTTGCTTCCGCCTTCCTTACCTCAGCCTCCAGGACATCGTTTCTAGCTATTAGTTTGTTTTCAAAGAAACGCCTGGCCTTTGCGGTATGAGCCTCAATCACCTTGAAGCCCGCTTCGGCAATACTCACCGTGCGCTGGGATTCAAGGGCCTGAATATATGCATCGGTAACTGCAAAGACCACGTCATTCTTCGTGGCCTTTTCCTGAAATTGCGATGCCTTCTGGGCGGACGCCTGTGCCTTGTATCCTGCATATGCCGTCCACAGTCCGGTTATTGGTTGGACAATGGTTGCCGAATACTGCGTAGTGTTTTTATCTCTGATCTGTATTTCGGGTGTAGTGACCACTCCGGGAAGTGGCAAGTCAACAGCCAGTCCGAAGGGAGAATCCCAGCTTGCGGTATTGGCTTCCAGCCTGACAAGCGGTCCGAACTTCCCCCTGGCGCTACGTCGTTCTGCCTCCATCTCGGCAGTCACGGACCTGGCCTTTTCGATGTCCTGATTTTTTTCGGATGCGATTTCTAGGCACTTTTTCAGGCTTAATTTTTCTGCTGATGAAGACACATGATGATCACTTTGGGCATAAGAGGAACCTGTCGTAAATAACAAATTGATTATGATCCCCAGGATCAATATTCCGGCTGTTCTTTTGACCATTATCAAACTCCTGTTGCCAAGTAGAATGGAAACAATATTGATAATATTCTAATGGTAGGCAAAAACTTACCTTGTGAGCAGACCATTCAGGAGTAGCTTGCTCATCTTTTCAACAATTTTGTCATCCTTTAGAATTTGCTCCTGCGTGTTTTCATTTTCTATAAGGCCCAATAAACCGACCGATAAAAACAATGCCCATAGGTCAATGTTATCTACTTGAAATACGCCTGATTTTTTACCTTCAAGAAGGATTTTTCTTGTCAGGTTTTGATACCCTTTCTGGAATTTATTGATTAAGTCTCTTGCCAGTGAAACCATCTGGGTCATGGTATTCTTGTCCATGTTGAGGAAGTAACCGCTTTCCTTTATATTGGAAAAAATGATTTCCCAACTCGAAATCAATTTCTGTTCAGGAGATTGTTTTGATTTCACCACAAGGTTAATCTGATCCAGGATAGTGTCTGAAAAGTGTGTAATCGTGGCATTTATTAATGCGTTCTTGCTTGGGAAATAATAATAAATTGATGTTGTCGCCATTCCAGATGCATGTGCAATATCTTCGAGAGTTACTCTTTTGATCCCATATTTTTTTATGGTCTCAAACGCCACTTGCATGATTTGTTCTTTTTTTTCTTCTTTCGTAAAATTCATATCTTGCTTTTGCTGACATTAGAATATTTTCTTCGAATGTTCTAATATCAATTAAAAAAATATGTGTCAACTAAAAAATGAAATCAGGCGTTGTCTTATTTTTGACTAGTAGACCTTTTCTCCAGATACATTGGTTGGGTGTTGTTTTTTCCGTTAATGCTGTAATCTTTCTAAAAAGTTCAAAATATGTTCGCATGTGTCTATTCTGCTGTATGCAAAATACTCATATGTATTTACGATACCGACTTTTTTTACTTCAACCAATATTTGCCGAAAACTTGAGATTACTTCCGGATATCTTTTTTTGATAAGACATTGCCTCTGCATGGGCAAAGAATAGGAAGTCCAGTCTTTTGTGTCAGTAAAATAATGACCACAAAAAGTGAGGTGAGGTGTCAACGATCGTCTACAGAACGAGATAATTACGCTTTAAGTCTTATATTCATGCGAGAAAGGCAGATGTATTAAAAAGGAAGGATGAGTGCGTTCTTTAAGCAGAGAAAACAAATCGTTAAGATTTGCATATTTCACATGGCAATAACTGAACCGATCAGATCAGGGAATACATCCATTTGTATTTGGAAGAGCCGCACTACCGGAGAAGGAAACGGCTCATTGAACATGTCCAGAAATAGTGTTTGTACAGTCTATTTAACTGCGTCTTTCATGCCCTTCCCAGCTTTAAATACATGGACCTTCTTTGCATGCAGCTATTTTAATCTCTATGGGTTAAATTCCCCGTCGCTTGCGACGAAGAAGAAATTATAATCCAACAAGATACCCCGCTGCTTGCGGCGGGGAGTTTCATTGATCTCGCCTGTCTAGGGAGAGGCGCGCCGATATTCCAGCCATGGTTCAGCATTTCATGATAAAGAAAGCACGGGAGATGGGATTGGTTGAAATTCCCACTCTGGCGGCGGGAGCAATGGACAAACTGATAAATTATTCCTGGCCGGGCAATGTCCGGGAACTGCAGAATGCCGTAGAACGCGCGTTAATTCTCAGCAAGAAAAATCCTCTGATTTTTGATGAACTTGTGGAATCGGCCAGGAATGTGGTGGTACCGTCCATGTTGCAGACAAACGGAAAAAAGATGGAGCCTTTCGATCAGGCTATCTCCCGGCACATTATGCAAGCACTCGAGGCGACAGGCGGCCGTGTTGGCGGAGAAAAAGGAACTGCAAAACTATTGAACATGAACGCATCTACGCTTCGGACCAAAATGAGAAAACTTGGTATACCTTTCGGGGAAAAAAGATAATCTAGAAAGATCATTTTTCTTCCTTTTCCAAATCTTCCGGAGTGTTGAAATTGAGGAAAAGACGCCCGTCTTTGTTAAAGGGTTTAATCTTTTCTTCAGGAATACTGAGCAGTCGCACTTCTTTATAAAAGCCGGTAATTTTGAGTTTATCCGCAATCAGCAGTTTTTTTATGTGAGAAAGACAATTTTGAGAATAGATGGCGTGCAGCGGTTGAAAGCCTTCAGAGAGTTGGGGAACTACAATATCAAATTTATCTGTCTGCTCAGTTAGGTAAATAATAAAATCTTCATTTAGAAAAGGCATGTCGCAAGCGGCAATAAAAGAATAATCATATGTGGCGTAAAATAAACCGGTATAAATTCCACCCAAAGCTCCCTTTTCTTTATAAATATCGGTGACAACAAGTGTCTCGGAGAATTCTGTGTAGGACAAGGGATCGTTGGTAACAATAATAATTTCAGAAAATATCTTTTGATAAACGGCTAAAATATTATCAATCAGGCAAGTTCCGTCAATTTTAAGAAACGCTTTGTTGGTTCTCATGCGGGAATTTTTGCCGCCGGCTAAAATGATTCCAGTCATATCTTTCTTCATATTAAAGTGATTGCATCCTTACCTGATCCCCTCGGGAGTGATTTTCCAGTATTGCTAAGGTGAGGCTTAGGTTCGTTTTTTTAAAACCCGCTGCACGGTCATATGCGAAACAGATTCGGCAAAGTTAAGCTCAACGGCCTTCTTTGAATTGTTGCGAGTATACAATACTTTCTCTAAATGCGAAAGACATAATGTTACATAGTACTAGTTCGTCCTTGGCTCGCTACGCAGGTCTTGGTGTACAGGTCGCGGAAGGCATTGCGCGGGTCGGTTATGGCCTTAGCGGCGAAGTGGTTCTCGCGGTGGAACACCTGCCAGAATTCCTCCTCGCTATAGTAGTTGTAGGAGATCAGGGTCTTGACGCCGTTGATTTCACGGAGCTTCTCTTCGATCATCCGGTAGTAGTTCCGTCCATCGTGGGGGTGGAAGCCGTAGATCGCGAGGTCCACGAACATGTCGTCCTGGACGCCGCTGTAGAATTGGTCGGAGAGCCAGGCATAGCGCTGGGCCGGTCGGTAGGGTACGCACCACAGGTTGTGCGCACCGAACTCCTTCCAGTACCAGTTCATGAAGTCGTGGAATCTGGAGATGGGAATGAACAAGTCCACCGTTACCATCGGGTTCTTCTTAGGGAGCGCCCAATGGATCTTCTCGGCGATGCTGAGCAAATTGCTCGAGCCCATAAATGGGCCGATGAATAAGCGGCCGAGTTTGGACTTGGGGTACACATTGGTGACGCCGCGGTCGTAGCGGAAGAAGTAGTCGGTGGTGCGCAGGTAGTCCTCGCTGCGCAATGCAGTGGTCTCGTGGTATGCGGTGACCCAGTTGTAGGTGTGGGTGTATGGCGCGCTGTCCACGAAATGCCCGAGCGAGAGGACATAGAGGTCGGGGCTGTGGATGATGCCGTCCATGAAGTCCACGTCGCGCTTCTCGGCGTGCGCATTGATGGACGCCCGATAGGATTCCACATCGGTGTGGCGTTCGTACACTATGCGGACAATGGGCTTTGCCGGAACGAGCTTGAACTTGAGCTTGGAAAGGATCCCGTGTGTGCCGAAGGAGCCGTGTAACGAATGGTATACAAGGCTTAGGTCGTTGTCGGGCGTGCAAACGAGCACTTCGCCGGCGGAGGTGATTACATCGTACTCTATGCACGAGTCGTGGAATCCGCCGTAGCGGAAGGACATGGACTCGATCGAGCAGCCTGAGACGGCCCCTCCAATGGTGATGGTCTTGAATTCGGGTACCACCATGGGTACTAGGCCGCTGGGCAGTGTGGCGTGCACCAGGTCGATAAAGGTCACGCCCGGTTCGGCCGTGCACGTGCAACCCTCCACGTCGATGAGCAGTATCCTGTTCAGACAGGAGACGTCGATCTTGTCGTCGGAGTACTTCTTGTCCCCAGGCTTGGGGACCTGGTGGCTTGTGACCTTTTTGCGTAGAGACAGCGGGCGCGTGCTCTTGCGGTCGCGCAGCTCCCGCGCTATGCGCGCGACATCCGAGTCATGCTGCTCCAGAGTGACGGTTCTAAACTTCATTATGACGATTTTTCCTTTCTGCACCGAGGATGAGGGTGAGGGGGCAGAGTCTAAACGCCCGCTCGCACATAGCACGCCCGTTTTTTTATTTGTTATCTGATAATTTTTCTATCAATGTCTACAGATTGGATGCCTTCCTTTTCCACCATTGAATTGCCATCGGCATGCCCCTTAAATCTATTTACATTGAGCATGAATATTTCCAGTTTGCTCAGAACATTCGGCGGCAAAATGTTACCGTCGATTTCAATTGATATGACCGGATATTTTCTTTCCCTGGCCCATGGAGTAACCAGTCCT
The DNA here is from genome assembly GCA_003141615.1 of Syntrophaceae bacterium. GTDB lineage: Bacteria > Desulfobacterota > Syntrophia > Syntrophales > Smithellaceae > Smithella. Next base: position 8,219 of record PLMV01000018.1, on the reverse strand, counting down.
TCAATTACCCGCCCGATAAGGCAGGCAAAAGGTGAAATGTTCACTATGCCGGAATATCCATCCATCATTGCCGTGGCGGCAACACCACTGGAAATACTTATTTCCGAATAAAGTTCCTGGCTAACAAAATGTTTTTCGGTGTTGTTCATGATCTCCTGCATATTATGCGGAGAATCANNCCAAGGCAGCAAACTTAGTCTTTTTTTGATTTCATAATGCCGGACAAAATCGCAATAGTAAACCCATTCCGCAACACTCGATACCTTGCCGATAATTCCGCGCCGGCTAAAGTGCTGAATCAATTCATCGACGGAAAAATCATCACGGCGCACATATATTTCGCCGACAATGAGCACCTTCGGACAATTCTTTATATTGTTCTTCAGGGGAATTTTGGAAATATCTTTAGAAATATCATTCAGGACTGGAAGAACTTGAGTGATATTTTGTTCGGCAACGCCAATCATTTTATGCCAGAGTTCATCATACGTTGCCATAGCCTGTACAGGTTCGGCCGCGCAGGTTCTCAAAGACGTTTCTATGTCTTTCAAATAATCGCTGATGATAACTGCCCACCACGCGTATTTAGAAAACTCAGTACCAAGTTCGTTATAGGAATTATCCGAATCCAATGTAAAAACAACAACATTTTCCAGACGCAGATCCTTGAAAAGATTTTCGTAAAAAACAAAGTATTGACCGGTGCGGCATGGCCCGGTTGTCGTGGGAACAAATATGATATATGTTTCATCTTTACGATATTTTTTCGAAGCTAAATATTTAAGCGCGCTGCCCAAAACAAGATGTGAAGGCAAACATTCCTTACCGGAGGCATGATTGCGTGCCAGCTGTAATGTGTGTATATCGGGTACCGGCATCGCTTCAGCATTGATTCCCATTCCCCGGATTGTCGCGCCGAGAAGTTCCACTGAGAGCCTGCCCATATTGGCAAGGAGCAGCTTTACGCGCGGATTATTTTTGATGGGAATATTTTCATTGGTCAGAATATTTTTGATATGAATGTCCTCGCCGAGATTATTAATAAATCTCAAACCATTGTCATATCTTGCTTCTTTGATTTCGGTAAATTTAGACCGGTATCCTTCGATAATATCCAGAAATGCTTCTATGCGCGTATCTACTCCGGCGTCGGCTGTATGAGAATCAAGCTCCAGAATCAAAAAAGGCTTAGTGCCCATTATCCATTTCAGATAATGCAGCAGGAAAGAATCAGGCGCGCAGGAAAAATTGGAAATATAAGTGACATATATATTATCTTCATCCTTTAAAAGTACGCTGGTCTTCATATCCTGCTGACCGTAATACCAGTACATATTCGGATAGATCGATTCATCGGCAAAAGGAAGAATGTCAAAGGGAATAACTGAATAGCCGCCGGTTGTATATTTCTTCGGAATATCCATGTTGGCATCAGTTGTAAAAGCGTTATAAGGACGACCTAGGATGGCAATAACAGGTCTTTTGGCGCTCCGCGCTTCAGACAGTGCTGTTTTGCCGAGATCGGCTGACTTGGTAAAATATTCCATTTGTTTGCCATAGGCAATCGCAAAAGCTTTTTTAGATTCGCTTTCGGTAAACCCTAGTTTAAAACCCATTTCAATAAAGGATTCACTGGCCTTTTCTATGCCATACATAAAACTTACAACGGGAACTAAATATTTATCTTCCGTAATTTCCGGGAAGGCCTTCTTAATATAATAAGGTAAACCTTGAGTGATGGGACAAAAATTTGCTGGAGAATCTTTTTCATAACTTTCCATATCCTTGAAGTGCGGCAGGAAGATATAATCCAAATTGCGGTCAAATATATCCTGAACAGCCCCGTGGGCGATTTCCGCAGGAAAACAATAGGCGCTTTCCACCCGCGCCATTCCTTCAGGTAATATATTTTTCGAGACAAAAGTTTTGACCCCTAAAGAATGAAAGAACCAGGAATAGAGCGGCCAAAGGGTATAAATAGAAAAACAGCGGGGAATGCCGATAATGTAGTCTTTTTTCTTGATTAGATTATCGGGATCGGGGGCACATTCTTTAAAGAGAAGATTGTTTCGCTGTTCGATGTAATCAAATACCTCGGTTTCATTAACAACCTTTTTCTTCCTGATATTAGCATATTTATTACATCTGCCACCGAACATATATTTGTTGTTATTCACGCTAAGAATGCGGATCGGGCAGAAGTTATCGCAGGACTTGCACTGAAATTCCTTTTCATAAATAATTTCGGTGGCAAGTATTTGGTCAAGATCGTAGGAAGTCTTGGTCAGAAAGCCATCCCTTAATTTCTGTTTGGCCAGCAAGCCTACGCCAAAACAACCCATAAGTTCGGGATCGGGAGGAACAAGAATATCTTTATTGAGTAACATGGCAAAAGCCAACGGCACTGCTTTGTTCTTGGCCACGCCTCCCTGCAAGACGATATTGTTGCCGATGGTTCTGTTGCCGACAACTCTGTTTAGATAGTTGGAAACAATAGAGACGACGATTCCGGCCGTAATGTCTTCACGCAATGCGCCTTGCTGAATGGCATTGCGGACATCCGAATTGATAAACGCGGAACAATGTTCGCCGAACTTCAGCGGCTCTTTTGCCTGAAGGGCGATATCGCCGATTTCCCAGGCATGGGCGATATTCAAATCGCCCTTCGCCGATTCTTCCAAAAACGAACCTGTTCCGGCAGAGCAGGCTTCGTTCATGGCATAGTCTATCGGAACTTTATTCTTAAGAAAAACATACTTAGCGTCCTGTCCGCCGATTTCAAATAGTGTATCAATATTATCTTTATAAAAAGTGGTGCCGACGGCATGAGCGATGATCTCATTATATACAGCCGGAGTTTCCAAGAATACGCTGAGAAGTTCTCTCGATGATCCTGTTGTTGCGGCAAGCGTTATGCTGATCTTACCGTTGCCCGTATCTTCTTTGATTTGTTTTTTCATTTCAACAAGGCAATTCTTCAGCGCTACAACCGGGTCGCCATGTGTGCGGCCATAGAAAGATGCTGTAATTTCATTTGTTTCTATATCAATTAAGCAGGCCTTGGTCGTGGTTGATCCGCCGTCAACACCAAGGATATATTCTCTTCCAGCCATAACTTTAGTTTTTTTGGATGGGAGATAGGTTACTTTGCCTTCAGCCGTTTTTAAACTTTTAAATTGTTTGAATTGAATTTTGTTGTGTTTGAAAAGATTGTTTAGAGAATATAATGTACTTCCTGAATTTTTAGCAATAAGCGCTGCTCCGTAAGCCTCAAAATACGAAGCCTGATCAGGAATTATGAATTTAATTTCCGGCATCCGCTCCCGGATAAAGCGAATGAGATACTTATTTTGTGTGACTCCGCCGACAAGAAGTACCTTTCCCCTGGTTATCTTCGCCCGTTTAATAAAGTCAATCACTTTAGCGGCCATTACATCGGACAACGACAGGACGATGTCGCCCTTATTAGCTTCGCCCTTATTCAAGCGGTGGGTGCAGTCACTTTTCATAAATACGGAACAGCGCGAAGAAAGCTTCAACACGCGGCTTTGTTCGGGAATCGCATTAATATCATTGAGGCGCATATCCATTCTGGCAAGCTGCTGTTTAAAAAATTCACCGGTGCCCGAGGCGCATTTATTTCCTGAAAAACTCGTTATTATCTTGTTATTTTTATCGATGGTATAAACAACGAGATCTTCGCCACCCAGGGAAACGATAGCGTCAACTTCAACATTAAGGTGTTGGAGTGCCTCTTCGATACAAAGAGGTTCAATTACGCTGTTTATGTTTAAGAGATGTCGGCCCTCGGTGCCGGTGGCCAGAGCTTTAATATCAGCTTGTATATTATGGGATGATAATATCTTTTCGAGTGTATGAAGAAAGTTGCCTTCATGAGGCTCTACATCGTTCCATAAAATATTATTTTCTTCCAGCATGCTGACTTTAACACTGGAGGCGCCAATATTAATTCCCAAACTATGCATAAATAATCCCGAATGGTTAAAAAAATAATATTTACATACTGGTATTAAATTTAATCGTCAAGTATCAGATGCCTTTTTTAAAAATGTATTAGAGAAATTAAAGAAAAAAACTAAAATTCGCTGTTTAAACAAAAACAGCAACGGGAAATCTTAATGTTTTATGCTTATTAAAATTTCCCGTTGCTTTCAATCGATCAATTTTTTTTTGGCTACATTGCCGTAGTAAGATTAATGGCCTTCTTCCATAGCTCCCGCAATATACATCATGGTCAGGAGCATAAAAACAAGCGTTTGAACCAAAGATGTAAAAATCATCAGTATGAAAACNNACCAGAAAAAGAACAACCAGAAGAACGATATCTTCGCCTTTGATATTGCCGAACAACCGGAAAGTCAAAGAAAGCGGTCGTGATATATGGCTGATAACTTCAATGGGCAGCATAAGAGGTATGAGCCACCAAACTGGTCCGCAAAACTGTTTGAAATATTTTAATCCATGATTCATAACTCCAACGACATGCGTGGATAAAAAAACAATAATGGCCATGGCAAGATTAGTATTAATATTTGCTGTAGGAGATTCGAAACCGGGGATTATACCTATAAGATTAGAGGTAAGAATAAATAGTCCCAAGGTCGCAATCAGAGGGAAAAATTTTCTGCCGTTATCTCCCATAATTTCATTGAGCAGAGAGTCAAAGCCACCGATAATCACTTCCATTACATTTTGGGCATTGCCAGGATAAACTGCCAAACGTCTCGTGGCCAATAATGAAAGCAGAGACAAAAGGATAACGACAAACAATGCATACATGACTTGTTCAGGAACATAATGATTTTCTAAGAAAAGTAGCGGATGCATATCCTACTTAACCTCCTCAAATGATTTTTTTTTTGCCATAGCGGTGATCAGTGTGATAATAATGTTGATTACTACTACGGAAAGTCCGATAAGTAATCCAATGACATTTACTGTGCCATTGGCAATCAGGAAATATAAAACAATAGCGGTTAAAACCAGACGAATGTAATATTTACCTATTACAGGGCCCTTAACATTGCCCGCAGTATTGGTAAAAATGCCACGCAAACCGCGTTCCATCCAATAAAAATTGAGAATACTAATGAAACCACCCAGAAGTATGCCTAAGGAAAATTTAAAAGGAGCGAAAACCAGTGCAGGAATAAAAAGAATGGCCAACATAATCCAATTGGCAAATTCAATCTTTTTTTGGAGCGGGTCTTTGACGATGAGGTTCACTTTTTAAACTCTTTATTATTTGTTCTTCATCCGTGAAATTATTTTTAATTAAAACATATATATTACGAAATCCGGCCGCAATGCCTATAAATAAAAAAACAACACTGAAAACATGGCCGGAGTCAAATTTACGATCTAAATAAACTCCCAGTAAAAGGCAACCGAAAATCGCCAGAACCATGGCGATGCCGATGCTGCTGGCAAAAGCCATTTGCATGGCATACTTTCGGGTTTCTTTATCCATTTTCTGGAGCGCTCCTTAACATGTATGGAATGCCAAGTCAATTAAAAATATGACCGCCGTTCAGTATTTAATTAAATGACGATTTTCTTTATACCAGTCAATAGTTTTTATTAGTCCAGTGGTTAAATTGGTTTTGGCAGTAAACATGAATTCTTTTAAAGCTTTAGTTGTATCAAGCATTCGGCGGGGCTGACCATCGGGTTTAGATTTATCCCAAATAATTCCCCCCTGAAAACCAGTAAGTTTAGCAATCAGTTCAGTGAGCTCTTTGATCGATATTTCGAAGCCCGCGCCTATGTTGATCGGTTCGCTTTTATTATAAGCATGAGTAGCCATACAAATGGCTTCGGCTGCATCTTCTACATAAAAAAACTCACGAGTAGCTGCGCCCGTCCCCCATACTTCCAATGTATCCGAATGGTTGTCAATAGCATCAAAACATTTTTTGATTAATGCGGGAATAACATGGGAAGATCGGGGATCGAAATTATCTCCCGGACCATAAAGGTTTACCGGAAGTAAAAAAATGGAATTGAAACCATATTGCTGGCGATAAGCTTGCGACTGCACGAGCATCATTTTTTTTGCCAACCCGTAAGGAGCGTTGGTTTCTTCCGGATAGCCATTCCAAATATCTTCTTCTTTAAACGGGACAGGAGTAAATTTGGGGTAAGCGCAAATTGTTCCCAAAGCAACAAATTTTTCAATATTTCGGAGATAGGCTTCGTGGAGCAATTGCGTGCCCATGATTAAATTATCATAAAAAAGTTCGGCGGGCTTTTCCTGATTAAAGCCGATACCGCCAACCTTGGCGGCAAGGTGAATAACGATTTCCGGATTGGTTTCTTCATACATTCGGCGAATATCAGCAATATCAGTCAAATCATATTCGGGGCGATCGGCAATTGTAATATGACGACAGCCGTAATCTTTTAATTTCTTTAATAGATGGCTTCCCAAGAAGCCTTTGCCGCCGGTGACGGTTATGCGTTTGTTTTTCAGCACGGCACAATCCTCTTATTCAATTTAAGTAAGACGTTCGCTATTGTTACAGGAAAAACCTGCATCCAATAGAGTTTTTTCTTTTTTGGCCAGTTCCATGTCGGTCGCGATCATCATGTCAATGAGGGCATCAAAAGTGACCTTTGGCTTCCAGCCGAGGGCTTTTTTTGCTTTGGAGGCGTCTCCCAGTAGAACATCAACTTCAGTCGGACGGAAATATCGGGGATCAACAGAAACATATTTATTATAGTCCAGATCGAGCTTGCTGAAAACTTTTTCTGTAAATTCGCGCACTGAATGAGTTTCGCCAGTGGCGATTACAAAATCGTCAGGCTTATCCTGTTGCAGCATCAGCCACATGGCTTCTACAAAATCTCCCGCAAAACCCCAGTCTCTTTTAGCTTCCAGATTCCCTAAGAAGAGTTTGTTTTTTAATCCCAATTTTATTTGTGTGGCGGCCCGGGTGATTTTTCGAGTGACGAACGTTTCTCCGCGCCGCGGTGATTCATGATTGAAAAGAATACCATTAGTAGCGAAAAGGCCGTAAGCATCACGGTAGTTCTGCACGATATAATAAGCATAAACTTTAGCGGCGGCATAAGGACTGCGTGGTTGAAATATAGTGTTTTCACTCTGTGGCGGTGATGCAGCTCCGAACATTTCGCTCGATGATGCCTGATAGAATTTAGTTTTGATGCCGGTCTTGTGTATCGCCTCTAAAATTCTCAAAGTTCCTAATCCGGTAATATCGCCTGTGTATTCGGGCATGTCAAAACTCACGCGCACGTGACTTTGGGCTCCAAGATGGTAAATTTCGTCGGGCTGTATAGAATGAAGCAAATCCATAAGCTGACCGGAAACGCTCAAATCACCGTAATGCAGAAATAATCTTGTGTCCGGATCATGGAAGTCATGATAAAGGTGATCAATGCGATCAGTATTGAAAGTACTCGATCGGCGGATTAAACCGTGAACCTCATATCCTTTATTCAATAAAAACTCTGCTAAATAAGAGCCGTCTTGTCCCGTAATGCCAGTAACGAAAGCTTTCTTCATTTCACTTCATCTCCTTAGCTGAAGATTGATGTTTATAAACGCCAATAATTAATTCCTGTTGAACTTGCTGTTTCCGGTTCAAAAATGGCTTTGATATCGAGTAAAATCGGATAGCCTTTGCGACAGAGACCGGTTATACGCCCAATGCCCATTTCCTGATAACTGCGGTGTGCTACCGCTAAAACAACAGCATCAACATCTTTAATGTTTTTCAGCGAAACAAGTTCAATGTTGTAGTATTGACGTGCTTCTTCAGGATCGGCCAGGGGATCATGGGCTAAAACCTCTACGCCGTAATCCTGCAGTTCATTGATGATATCGATAACGCGTGTGTTACGCAAATCGGGGACGTTTTCTTTGAATGATAGACCCAGAACAGCCACACGAGCTTTACGCACCTGAATATCAGCGGCAATCATCATCTTAATTGCTCGCTCAGCTATATATTTTCCCATATTATCATTGATTCTGCGACCGGCTAGAATAACTTCCGGGCGGTAACCGATGCTTTCCGCTTTATAAGTCAGATAATAAGGATCAACGCCAATGCAATGACCTCCGACAAGACCGGGCCGGAAGGAAAGAAAATTCCATTTTGTTCCTGCCGCCTCTAAAACTTCCAGAGTGTCGATACCCATTTTGTTAAAAATAATGGCGAGTTCGTTCATCA
>PLMV01000074.1 GCA_003141615.1 Syntrophaceae bacterium | reverse complement strand
GATTATGAATCCATTTGAAAGGTCTATCTGGGTGTTATTTGCGTTTATAGTGTCCATTATTTTGATAGTATTTATATTTCTTGCCGAACGAGCCTATAGTCAAAGGATAAAGGTGGACGATGAATAGGAACCTTGTAACAGCACAAGAGTGTGACAAGGAGTAAGCGTAATATTAAAATAAAAATAAATTTAAAAAGGAGGATTTTAAGATGAAGCGTTTAGGATTGTTTATAGTCGCATTGGTTTTCGTATTTTCCACTACGGTAATGGCTGAGTCTAATGCAGAGAAAAAGGAAGAGGCCGCCGTAAAGGCTGAAAACGCTGAAGTGAAAGCCGACGCAAAGGTTGACAAGGCTGAGAAGAAAGCAGCAAAGAAGAGGCACAAAGCAGAAAAGAAAGCAGCAAAGAAGAGACACAAAGCAGAAAAAGAAGCAGCAGATAAAGTCGAAGACGCAAAATAAGCTCTTAGATTCGAAGTTAATGTGCTTAAAGAGGCGCGAGGGAGAATTCCTTCGTGTCTCTTTTTTTACCTGAATTTCTGTAAAAATAAATACCGGCAAATAGAAGGGGAAAGAGAGTTCTTGTGTCAGGAATTAGAGGGGTGACTATTGCATGTTTCCACCGGTAATCAATAAAATTTAACCGTCTTAATTTCATTTGTTTGTAGGTGTAACAATTGTCAAGGCACATCTTGATTGGACACTATCTGTCAAGTCAAGAATAGGTTAGGACACATTATGCTTTGCATAAGGATAATTTCCAATAGCCCTTGGCTATTGGATAGTTCGACTAACTCTTCAAACTTCGCTATGCTCGTTTTCAGAGAGTCTTACTACGACTTACGCTTCCTATAGTCAGCGAGTCTCTGATCCCACTTCGCTACGCTTCGGGGATAATTCCACTTACGCTTCGAACATCGCATAGCTCGTTCTCAGCGAGTGTCATTAATTTTCAGATTGCAAATACTGACCCGATGCGTTACATACGGACAAATTTAGACAGCCATACTATCTACATACAAAGGAGCTTGCATGAAAGCAAAGAGCGCCCCAAAAAATGTGTTAGTCAGCGTGGTGATGGGCAGTGATTCTGATCTGCCCATCATGACCGAGACAACAAAAGTACTGGAAGAGTTCGGCATTGGCTATGAACTGATTTTAACTTCGGCGCATCGCACACCACTGCGAACGACAAAGTTTGCCGCCTCCGCAGCGGGACGCGGCGTTAAGATAATTATCGTCGGAGCCGGAGCCGCCGCGCACTTGGCAGGAGTAATTGCCTCGCAAACCATTCTGCCGGTAATCGGCATTCCTATTGACGCTACTTCTTTACATGGTCTTGATGCTCTGCTCTCCACTGTGCAAATGCCCGGCGGCGTGCCCGTAGCGTCCATGGCCATTGGCAAAGCCGGCGCCAAGAACGCCGCTTTATTTGCCGCGCGCATTCTTGCCCTTGAAGACAAAGGAATAGGCGCGAAACTTTCCACTCATAAGAAAAAAATGTCCAGGGATGTGGAAAAAAAGCAGGTAACCCTTGCATGCCGGAAATCCTGAGAGTCGACGCGGATAATTCTGAAGAAAGTATTTTGACCCAAGCGGCGGAAATCCTGGCCAATGGCGGCATTATCGCCTATCCGACGGAAACTTTTTATGGCTTGGGCGCGGATGCAACAAACGAAAAAGCAATCGAAAAGATTTTTGTCGTCAAAGGCAGGAATTTTAAAAACCCTGTTTCACTGATTATTGGTCAAGCAGATGATATTTATCCTCTTGTTCAGGATGTGCCCCAAACAGCAAAAAAGCTGATGGCCGCGTTCTGGCCCGGCGCGCTGACAATAGTCTTTTTAGCTGCGGATAAAATATCACCGCTACTGACGGCGGGAAGCGGCAAAATAGGACTGCGCGTATCCAGCCATCCCATAGCTATGGGAATCGTTCAAAAGCTAAAAAAACCGCTTACCGCGACAAGCGCTAATTTAACCGGTGCGCCTGAATGTACGCGAGCTTCCGAAGTTGCCCAACAAATCGGTGATAAAATTGACGCTATTGTGGATCTGGGTTCCACGCCCGGCACTGCCGGTTCCACTATTATCGATATTACCTGCGATCCCCCGGTTATTCTGCGTGAAGGAACAATAAGCAGAAAAACCATAGAAAAATATATTGATATTTAACGGCCTGTTGCCCAAAAGATATCCGTTTAAATTGCCATCATGAGTTAATTTATCCTGAACATTATTTGACTTTACAAATACAGTCAAACTAAGCCTCGCCATTTTTAACGACTGTACCTACAAAGTTTCAGTATTTAGCAGTTGTCAGAATTGATGATTACTGATAGAAGTATAGTAAAAAGCGAGATCAGGTGGTAATATCCACTAAATTACCGTCTCCCAGCCAGAGGCGTACCTGAATGGAGAAATAAAAAATGGCGGAACTCTAACTTAACATATGGTACAAATATTTGGGGCAGGTCTACTATGTTAAAATTCAAGGAATATATTTATAAAAATTTCGAGCAGATTCTGATCCTGTTTATTTTGTTCGCTGTTGTAGCGGTAAATTATTTCATTGCGGAAAAGCTTGCACTTTTAAATCTCTTCTATCTGCCCGCCCTTGTAGCCGGATTCATACTCGGAAAAAAGAAAGCGCTGCTGACCAGCATATTAAGCATTATAGCGGTTTTATTTTATGTAGTTTTGGGCAATGAAAATTTCACGCAAAACCAATCGACGCTATCTTTTTATATCACGCTCATTTCATGGGGCAGTTTCCTCATCCTGTGCTCAATTATTGTCGGCCATCTGCATGAGGAGAATGAAAAAAAGATCACCCAGCTTAAGCAGGCCTACACCGGTATACTAGAAATACTTGCAAAGTATATTGATTCGGCTGACAAGTACACCCGGGGCCATTCAGTTCGGGTCTCCCACTATGCAACAGATATCGCCGTAGCGATGCAGCTGCCGCAACGCGAAGTTGAGAATATCAAAGTGGCCGCGCTGCTGCATGATATCGGCAAAGTCGATATCAGCACGGATATTATCAGCAAGGCAGCTTCACTTGATGGTCAGGAAAAAAACATCATGGCCACCCATATCGAGCGCGGCGCACAGATACTTTCCTCAGTGGGAGGTGTCTTGAGCGAGGCCATACCTCTTGTCAGGGCGCATCATAAGTACTTCGCTCATGATGGGCGTAAAGATTCTTCCTTCAGCGAGGTGCCCCTGGGCGCCCGAATTCTTGCGGTTGCCGATTCCTATGACGCCATGACCACGGATCGACCATATCGCTCAGGCATGCCCCCCTGGAAAGCCTTTGAAGAGTTGGAGCGCTGCACCGGCACACAGTTTGATTCTGAAGTGGTAAAACATTTCAAGACGATTCTTTTCAAGCTCAGCGGCACGCATCATATTTTATCGGGAGAAGAAAAACAAACTTCCGGGGTATAGCTCTGCCTTTCTTTTCGATCAGTAAGAGCCAAGCCACAGGGAATGGATTAAAACAATGTCTGCTGTGTCGCCTAATTTTTAAAACTGTTTATCTTGTATGTCAATTAAATATTAACCGCAAAATATGAGATGTGGTGCTGATGCTTGTCGTAGGGCTTGAATTGTGTTTATTACGCCCATATTTACACCCTTTGTCCTACAGCATTAGCGTTTTAATAATTAATTGAAGCTCTCCATGGCAAGCCCCGGATAATCTTCGATTCTTAAGGAATAATATTATTCAGTATTCGCTCGCTTACCCACGCAGTCACACCGATGGCGTGAGTGGGAATGCGCTCTCCGTCGAATTTATCCCAAAGAAAATGGAGTTCCTACGCAACTGAGTCTTTACAGCCCCCGCATATGATCAGGACGAATTAAACTCTTATCCCTGCTTTTAAGAACATCATCGACAGCTTTAATCATTTTTTCTTTGTCTTTCTGAAGGGTGCCTGTAATGGACAGATAATTGGAGGAGTGAGTGCCGACAAATTTCATGTTATCGGCAGTAATGTTCTCAAATATTTGTTTCATTTCTTCGATGGTTTCAAAGGGATCTAATAATTCAAACTCACCTCGCTGTACCTGATGGTATAAAACAGTTCCGGGCACAGGTGTAACTGTGAGCGCCGCCAGGTATTGCGGCTTCATTTCATTGCAGATTTTTGCCGTAGCTAAAGCATGACGCCGGGAGGCCTCGCCTTTTCCAGCCATCCCCAACAATACCATGGCGGAAAGGTTGATGTTAGCAGCAACAAGGTTCAGGCCTGCCTCCAGCATCTGGTCATAACCAACGCCTTTTTTCACCTTTTTCAGAAGCTCGCCATCTCCCGTTTCCACACCGATATACGCCTTGGTCAGACCGGCGGCTCTGAGAGCTTTCAGTTCTTCCATGGATTTGGATAAGGTGCTCTGCGGTCCGACATAGCTTCCCACATGGCGCAGGGATGGAAATGTTTGATAAAGCTTTTTAAGAATTGTCAGCAGCACATCTGTTTCCAGAGCAATCGCATCACCATCGCAAAGGAATACTTTTTCCAGATCGCCATAGTGATCTTTGGCCATTTTGATATCTTCCATAATTTCTGTCATCTGCCGCACCCGGTACTTTTTGTCTTTATACATACCGCAGAAAGTACACTGATTATGGGAACAACCTACAGTGCATTGAAGCAGGTAGCTGTTGGCTTCACTAAACGGCCGGAATATGTTGCCTTCGTAGCGCAATGTTTTGCTCCTTTCACTACTCCAATTCTAAAGGAAGTTTTCGCCATACTGGCGAAAATTCTCGGTAATGTAAAATTATATTTATTATGCACTCTCCTAAAGGAAATGCGCTTCCAATCAAAGCGCTATCTTTGTTGGCAGCGTCGTCAGTTTCCTCAACGTATAACCTGAAGGTCACGCGTTTAAATATACGCCTCCGGAGCCTCCTCCTTGCCCCGCTGAAGCGGGACAGTTCAACTAACTAATTCCAGTTTACTGCGTAACTGTAATTCGAGTTTCACTGCCGCCTCAATATCATCTTTGATTTAAAATTGGCGGTTTTTTAATGTTGATTAAATCTAAAGAAGTCGTTCCGCACCCACCGTCACGACCGTCGTCTTGATTACTCCTGCCGGCTCATGAGAAAAAACAATCATGAAAGGTATCTGTCCATTGGGCATAATTTTATCGTTGGAATTATTGAGGCCCTCGGGATGGGAAAGTTTTAATAAAATTTCTTCTTCGGATAAATTTGTAAGTTCCTCATCGGTCAGAATATTCCCCGCGTAACTGGTATGGTCGCCTAAAACTACCGAGTAGGCATCAAGAATCTCACCCTTTATCATTATCCGCGAGACAGGATAATCCGCCCGATTTACAGCAGTGCCTTCTACAACACCGATCTGTCCTAAAATATAATTGTTTATCACCCGATGCCGCACGTCCTGAAGCCTCACCACCTGATTGATAGCAACTGCCGGATGCGCCGGTTCCGAGATGCCGACAGATACTAAAACATTTTTGATAATCTGGTCACCAATTTCCGGAAAAACTAAGAAATAGATTACAGCGGGAATTATCAGAATGACAAAAACAGACCAGACGGCAATCTTCCAGATTTTTCCGGAATTTTTTGGGGATGCTAATTTTTTTTGTACAACTTCCTCATTTTCTCCAGTTATGTTTTCCTCCGGTATTTTTTCAACATCCAGATTTATTTCTTCGTTTAAATATTTTTTTGTCTCCATGACTTTATCAAGAGAATGAAAACCGTCCGCATCCCGATAGACGACGGATGGTGATTGAGCCGGTAACTCCGTACTCTTTTCCACGGGCATGGCCTTTTCCACTGGAATGGATTCTTCTACAGGCTTGACGGGTTCTGATGGCAATATTGCCTCCGGCTTCAGCAGATGATTTTCCTGATAATAAACGTGCCCACAGCGGCTGCAACGGAGCCACACGCCGCTGCCCTGCATCAGAGAATCATCAAATTTAAATTTTGTCCGGCATTGTTTGCATTGAATAATCATTTCCTCTCCTCTTTTGTCACTGCTCAATTACATAAACATCCGGGAAAAAACGGTACTGTTCATTGAAATCCAGCCCATAACCTACCACAAAGCCGTCATCAATGGTAAAACCGACATAGTCGGCTTCAAAGGATACTTTTCTTCTTTTACGCTTATCCAAAAAAACACAAATCTTTAGCGAATGAGGATTTCTTTCCTTAAGCCAGTCAACAAGATATTGCAAAGTCAAGCCTGTATCAACTATGTCTTCCACAATTAAAATATCACGGCCTTTAATTGAAGTTTCAATATCTTTAGTCATTACTACTTTACCAGAACTTTCAGAACTTGCGCCATAACTTGCTACTCTGACAAAATCGATCTTGCAAGGGATGCCGATCTCCCGGACTAAATCAGCCATAAAAATGAACGCGCCCTTAAGAATACCGATGACGACCAATTCTCCGCCTGCGTAATCGCCGGATATTTGGCCGGCTAACTCCTGCACACGCTTTTGAATCGCGTCTCTGGAAAAAAGAATTTCTTTGGACATTTCTTTCATTAGAAAGCCTTTCCTTATAATTAGGCTGCATACTGGGATACATTAGCCAAAGTATCCATATTATGTCAATAAAAATTAAGCCGATACGTGGGAATGAAATTTTCAATATTTGCCCAGATCAACTTTTCCGCCGCTTCAATTTCCCCGGCATTTATAAATGAGGAAGATAGGCTCAAAATAATCGCATTCAGAGGCGAGACCTCCCGGCCAAACTTTGCGTAGTCAATATAACTAATCATGTATTGCGATCCGTCAAAATAATATTTACCCAGCCGGTTGGTTTCCTGCGAACGAAACGGCCAGGTAAGTTTCCAATCAAAATATTCCAGAACAATATTTTT
Source organism: Syntrophaceae bacterium (assembly GCA_003141615.1). GTDB lineage: Bacteria > Desulfobacterota > Syntrophia > Syntrophales > Smithellaceae > Smithella. The sequence goes on along the minus strand of PLMV01000074.1, from coordinate 13,894 downwards.
TAAAGATACATTATCAAATACTTCCGGTTTTAGCTCCCCGCCAAGTCTATCGGCCAGAAGCCGGAAATATGTCGTGACCAAATCAATATCGGTCAGAACCAGACCGTAAAGATACCAATCGTCAATTATTTTTATCAGTATTTGAGATTGGGACTGCGGAATAAAATGATGGCTGGGACAAAAATGTCCGGCACAAAGCTCCTGTCCATAAAACGAACAGGAACGCAAATCGAGGCCGGAATTTTGCTCCAGATGCAGCAGACAGCCTACTTTCTTTTCCTCATTGTCCAGAAAGCCAAGGTATTCGCAACAATAAATTACTTCATATCTCTTTGCAAAGTCTTCATCAGCTAAAGTTTCTTTCGCGTAAATCTCAACATCGTCCGGATTTTTTACAAGTTTTTGGAAACGTTTTGTGCGCGAACGCAAACGCCGCTCCAAAGAAGAGCGGGAGCTATCCACATAATTATAAAGACCGCAACACGCGCCACAGGATTTTTCTTCATCCGGTTGGCAAAGGATGATAAAATTTGAATCAGACATAGAATAATTACCTGGTATTTAATAAAGACAGAGGGGCTGTTGAAATACCCTAAAGGGCACGACACGAACGCTCATCTGCTGTGTTGCGCTGCAAACCGCACCGCTCACCGTATACCTATATACGTCTCGCAATTCGGTTTTTTGCGCGCCTTGCATCTGAACATTTTTGAACAGCCCTGAAACAAGGGATTTTAAAAACTCCACAGAACTGAATTACTCAAACACAATAGTTTTTGATCCATAAACGAGTATTCTATTTTCAAGATGCAGGCGCAAAGCCCGCGCCAGAACAACCCTTTCCAAATCTTTGCTCTTCATCTGAATATCGGCAATAGTATCACGGTGGCTGATTTTGATCACATCCTGCGCGATGATCGGTCCTTCGTCCAGTTGCTCTGTCACATAATGTCCTGTCGCGCCGATAATCTTCACGCCGCGGTCATAAGCTTGCTGATAAGGATTGCCTCCGGCAAACGCGGGCAGAAATGAATGGTGGATATTGATTATCCTGTTGCTGTAATATTCAAGAAATTTTCCGCTGAGAATCTGCATGTAACGCGCCAGAACAATCAGATCAATATTCATCTCCCTCAACAGCTTCAATTCTCTCGCTTCCTGCTGCTTCTTGTTTTTCTCCGTGACAGGAAAATGGAAAAATTTCATCCCGAACTGTTCCACCAAGTCGCGGGCATCCGGATGATTACTGATTACCGCTTCAACTCCGGCCGCCAATTCGTCCATATGACGGCGCAGAATAAGATCATGCAGGCAATGTATATGTTTAGAGACAAAGATTGCCATCCGCGGCGTATAATCAGTAAAATGCAAATCCCATTTCATGTTAAACTGCTTCGCCAAAGGCGCGAAAGCAGCAGGGATTTCTTCGCGGTCAAGAGCAAAACCGTTTAGTTCCCATTCGACCCGCATAAAGAAAAGTTTGTCTGTTTTGGAGGTATGTTGATCGGCATGGACAATATTGCCGTTGCGACGAAAAATAAAATCGGAAATTTTGGCAACAAGCCCCTTGCTGTCGGCGCAGGACAAAAGTAAAATGGCATTGACATCGCTCATGAGATGGCTTCACTTTCGCTAATTTACAGCTTGCAGCTGATTAAATTTATAGATATTGTATAGAAGGATTAGCGTTGCAGGTCAAGCGTAAAAATGTTAAGGACGGCCTCCCCAATCACGGGTAGCATACCCCAACGCAAGCTTTGGGGTATGCTACCCTCCGCTTTGCGGGATTGTTCAACTTGCCAATTCCGCTGCGCTACGCTTTCGGAATTGGAGTTTCACAATAAAATAACATTCGAAATTGAAAGCAAATGAAATTAATTGAAGAAATAAAATTAGCCAATGGCTTGAAATTAAAGATTTTTGATTTATCCCGTCGAGTAGCCGCCGATACATTCAAAGTGGAAATTTCCTTTCAAACAAAAGTTGATTTGAAAGAATCTTATTTTGCCGACTCTCAAGATTACGCTCAGGTGAAAAATATCATGGGCGATGAACTTACTTACGAACGCAAAATGGTAAGATCTTTTGTGTATGAAAAAGATCAGGATTCCGTCCGCGAGGATTTGATCAACACATTCAAAAAGAATTCCCTGAATTATCTTGCCTCCGTCAATTTCCCCCGAAAGCTGGCGTTGTCGATGCTCAAGGATATCAAAAATAATCCTTACAAATATCACCCCCATATTTACTCCGATTCAGAAGAATAGCGTGGCGGCTTTGTTACAAACAAGAAGGCAAATTATGAACCATGGTAATTTCGATGAACTCCTGCTTAGCGCCGAAAAACCCAGCCGTTACATCGGCGCGGAAGTAAACGCCGTCCACAAAAATAATGCGGAAGTCCGCTTCCTGCTTGCCTTCCCGGATACCTACGAAGTAGGCATGTCGCATCTCGGTTTGCAGATTTTATATTCCATTTTAAACGAAATTCCCTATGTAGCGGCCGAAAGATGCTTCGCTGTCTGGCCGGACAGGGAAAAACAACTGCGCGACGGGAAAATACCTCTAACTTCGCTGGAATCACTAACACCGCTGGCTGATTTTGACGTTGTCGGTTTTTCATTGCAGTATGAACTCTCCTATACCAACATATTAAACATGTTGGATTTGGGAGACATCCCGCTTGCCCGCACAGAACGCAAAGAAGGACATCCATTGATAATAGCGGGCGGCCCCTGCTGTTTTAATCCGGCGCCGCTTGTTGATTTTATTGATGCCTTTGTTATCGGTGAAGGAGAAGAAGTTGTAGAGGAAATTACCGCGATGATCCGAGAGGGCAAGAAGAAATCTCTCTCCAGAAATAATCTGATAGAAAAGCTGGCCGAAATTCCCGGCATTTACGTCCCTGCTGTTCATGGGAAAAATCAGGTCATAAAAAAAAGAAGCATAGCCGATCTCAACTTATGGGCGCATCCTAAAAAACCTGTTGTTCCGCTGATGCAAACCATTCATGACCGCATCACTCTGGAAATAGCGCGCGGCTGTACCCGCGGCTGCAGATTCTGCCAGGCCGGGATGCTCTGGCGTCCTTACCGCGAAAGAAACACCTCATTACTCATGGAAATGGCTGAAAAAACGCTTCAGGCAACCGGCCATGAAGAGATATCGCTTTTATCCCTGAGTTCCGGCGATTACAGCTGTCTCGAACTTTTGGTAAAAACCATGATGAATAAGTATCACTCCCAGCGTGTCGCCCTTGCTCTTCCTTCATTGCGCGTGGAGTCTCTCACCGGATTATTAATGGAAGAAATCAAAAGAACACGTAAAACCAGTTTCACGTTGGCGCCGGAAGCGGGAACGGATAAAATGCGCCTCATTATCAATAAGGGCAACACCTCCGAAGATTTACTTTCCACTGTGGATAAAATATTTGCCGCCGGCTGGAAATCAATCAAACTTTATTTCATGCTGGGCCTGCCTCATGAAGAGCAGGCGGACATTGAAGGCATTGTCAATTTAGGCTATGAAGCGCTGCGGGCGGCAAAAAACCGCGGGCAGGTTACCATTAGCCTTTCCACCTTCGTTCCCAAACCCCATACGCCCTTTCAATGGCAGCGGCAAATTTCTCTGGAAGAAACTCATGCCAAACAGGAATTTATTCGTCAGCGAATCAGAAACCGCAATATCAATGTGAAATGGCATGACGCTAAAATGAGCTTTCTGGAAGGAATTTTTTCGCGCGGTGATGAAAGGATCGGAGCGCTTTTGGAGACGGCCTTTCGCAAAGGCTGCCGCTTTGATGGCTGGTCTGAGATTCTGCGTTTCGATCTTTGGCAGGAAGCAATTGCTGAATCGGGAATTAACCCGGAAGATTTCACCCGCGAACGTGATATTAACGAAACATTGCCGTGGGATAACATTGACTGCGGCGTGAGCCGTGAATTCTTGTTGGAGGAAAAGCGAAAATCAGCAAACCAGACGGCAACAGCGGATTGCCGGCTTGCCAATTGTCAGGACTGCGGAGTATGCGATTTCTCCACAACAAAAAATATTTTTGCCGCACCAGAGGAAAATCAAAAAAATGTGTCATCACTGCCCATCCCTGATTTCGCCACTGGTACAGAAAAAAAATATCGTTTAACTTTCAGCAAGCTGGGGCGAGCCGGATTTTTATCTCATCTGGAACTATCCGCGGCCCTGATTCGCGCTTTGCGCCGCAGCAGTATCGCGCTTGCTTATTCTATCGGCTACCATCCGCATCCCAAAATATCCTTTGCCACCGCCACCGCCGTGGGCATGGAGAGCAAACAAGAATACATGGACATTACCGCTCAGGAATATTTATCAGATTTGGATTTATTAAAGGGCGAAATCAATTTCGCCCTACCCCTCGGTATTGAAATTTTAGAAATCAGGATGCTTTCCCCCGGCGAAAAAACTATCGCTCAAATATTACAGGGATTTGAATACGCACTATATCTGCCCGCCGCTATTGATTCTCTTCGTTTGATTGCCATAGAAGAAAACATTGAGAAATTTCTGGCAGCTTCTACATTCAATATCCAAAAATCATCCAAGGGAAAAATCGTCACAAAAGATATCCGCCCTTTTATACAAAGTATGATTCTTGATGCCGCCGGCAAAATAGTTAAGTTCACCGTGAATTATGTGCCGACAGGATCGGCCCGCCCTGCCGATATTATCGCGCATGTTTTGAAATCCAACGCCGACGAATCCCGCCAGATAAGAGTAGTCAAAACAAAAACCTGCTTGTACCAATTCTAAATCAAAGCGCNNCCTCAATATCATCTTTGATTTAGCAATGGTATTCGTTAATTCCCACAATAAATATTTGATTTTCATCAAATATTATCGTACAAAATACAAATTTCAACGAACATTTTTTCAAAACCAGAATGTTGAGGGTTACGTATATTAATCGTTAGCAATAAAAAATATGGCAATTTTTCAAAATCCGAATGATCCTATCCAGCCTCAACGCGGTGTTTATGGTTGGTATGCTAAAAGCGCTAACACGATGATCACCATTTATATCGGTGAAGCCGGGAAAAAGGACTCATTATTACCTAAGGGCACTTTGTTTCGTGGCGTTAGCGAACTGCAGCGAAACACATTTACATCAAACTCACCAGATTATAATTCGTTGGACACCGACTTTATAGTAGGAACAGCACTCAAGTTCTTTGAGGAAAAGGGTTTTACGTGCATATGGAAACATCTCAGCAACAACCCTCATGATGAGTTAAAATTCGTTATTGAGCAAAAGCCTATCCTACAGAATGGATACAATACAAACATCAAAAATGAATTCCGGATTAGAACGAACGAAAAGCATTATTGGAAACAGAGAAAAAGCCAGACAGGGATTCAGGAGGCTCAGGAGAAACTGTTTAGAATGTTAGAACTTATTGCTAACTAGGCGCGCCACTGGATCGCCGTAGGTTCCTACTAATGGCGCCGTTCGACAATCAAATAAATAAAGGAGAAAAAAATGATTAACAGTCTTTGGCCACTGATTGCCATTCTGATTGTCTTTGGAATTGCCGCAGTGGTATTTAAAACATTTTTTGGAGGAAGCAAAGACGGTACAAAAGATTATCCATACGAAAAGAAACAGGCGCTTTTTACCCCGGCAGAACGCTCGTTTCTTGGGGTGCTTGAGCAAGCAGTTGACAGCAAACTACGCATCATGGGAAAGGTTCGGCTTGCCGATATGGTCAAAGTTAAAAATGAAAATAATAAAAGCGCATGGCAGAAAGCTTTTAATAAAATTCAGAGCAAGCATGTTGACTTTGTGGCCTGTGATACTGCTACACTCGGCGTGAAATTCGTAGTAGAATTAGACGACAAAAGTCACAATCAATCCGAAAGACAAGACCGTGACGAATTTATAGACAAAGCTCTTGCGGCTGCCAAAATTCCAGTTTTTCACTTTACAGCTAAACGGACATATACAATACAAGAACTTCAGGATGCTTTATTTGGTAATATGCCAGAAGCAACAAATAAGAAATGAAGTTGTTTGAAAAACAGAGAAATTATATATTACGCATATTAATTATTATGAATAGAAAGGGATAATCAATGATAAAACAAAATAGCCAGAATACTAATCTAGCTGCGGAATTCTACATTGCCTCCCAACTCTTTCGCCTTGGATATATTGTAACAATTACTCTTGGGCATACAAAAGAAATCGATCTCATTGTTGCTCATCCAGATGGCAGAACTTGTACTATTGACGTTAAGGGATTAAAGAATACGACAAATTGGCCATTGAACCTGAAGCTAAAAAAGAAAGACCATTTTTTTGTCTTGGTATCATATTTGAACAAATTCGATCAAATTGAAGTATCGCCCGATGTATTTGTCGTGCCATCATTATATGTAGATAACCTTTTAACAAAATGGACAGGAAGACCAGAGGTAACTTGCATAGGATATGGCAAATTGAAAAACAGTAAATTCAGGAATGCATGGCATTTATTATTCAAATAATTCGCAACAAGTTACTCGTGCGTATAAAGTGCTATCAAAATCGTCATGCTGGCGAAAGCCGGCATACATAATTTGCTTTAAATACTGGATTCCGTGTCGTGCTTCGCTTGCACGGAATGACAAAAATGGCGATTGCGACATCGTCGCATTCGCCAGGGTTCCCTTTGATTTAGAAATGATATAAGATATATCTCCGGAAGGAGGGCTGAAAACATGGGGAAAAGAAATATCGTGGTCATCGACGAGGATAAGTGCAACGGCTGCGGTCTTTGCGTATCGGCTTGCGTGGAGGGCGCCATCCAATTGGTGGACGGCAAGGCGAAGCTCGTGAGCGATACATATTGCGACGGGTTGGGCGCGTGTCTTGGCGAATGCCCGCAGGACGCAATCACTATCGAACAGCGTGAGGCCGTGGATTTCGATGAAAAAGCCGCAAAGGAACACATAGCGCGTACGCAGGAGACAAAACACGCCCACGGACAAATCGAAAAGGCTTGCGGTTGTCCCGGCGCAAACGCCAAAACGATTGATCGTTCAATCCAGAACCGCAAGCGTCCGGCAGGCGAGTCCGTCCCGTCGGCATTGACAAATTGGCCGGTGCAGATCAATCTGGTGCCCGTGAATGCGCCGTATCTCAAGGGAGCAGACCTGCTTATCAGCGCCGATTGCGCCCCGTTTGCGTTTGCCGACTTTCACACAAAACTGCTTCCCGGCAAGATCCTTTTGATCGGATGCCCGAAGCTGGACGACGCGAATGTCTATGTTGAAAAACTTGGTCACATCTTCGCCAATTCCGGCGTTAAAAGTGTTACCATCGTTCGGATGGAGGTTCCCTGCTGCGGCGGCCTGACCCAAATCATCAAACAGGCTCTGGCAATCTCGGGCGCGAATATTCCGGTCACGGAAGTTACAGTTGGAATCTCCGGAGATATAATTGGAGAGCGGCGGATAGATACCGTGTTGGTGTAAAATCGATTTTCTAAACGCGGGGAAATAACCGAGTGCATATTTCGTCCAGATATTTTTCAAATATCGGACCGTCAATTACCTGATGGCATTTAATTCCCGGTCCTAATAGATTATATTCCGTCCACACACCGACTTGCCTGCGGCTGTCCTCAACAGTCAAAGGCAGACCACTCTGACCGGGCATGCATAAATATCACTCTGGGGAAATGAGGGGCGGCGTGACATTACACCGCCCCTCAGAAAGTTACTTTATCGTGAAACTCCAATTCTAATGANNCACGTGCGAAGCTAAGTGGGACACAAGTTTGGTCGAGTCTTTTGGACTCGACCTTTCATCAGTTCACCATGCTTTTATTATCGGCAGCCAAGTCAAAAAGACTTGGCTGAACTGAGTGGCGACGTAAGATTACGCCGCCACTCAGAAAGTAATTTTATTCCAGCAGGTAGGAAGCCTCGGGAATTTCCATGACGGAATTGTCGCCTTCCTTGATGACCCGCAGGATCGTTCCTACGGTGGGAAGAATGTTATGAGCGAAAAATTTCGCCGACGCTATTTTACCTGCGTAGTAAGGATATTCAAAATGTTCCTTACCGATTTCATCGATTTTCTTCTGAGCGATGAGGGCGTGTTCCAGCAGCAGCTTAGCGCCATAAATATATCCGGTGACATGAAGGATTCGTGTGGCAAAAAAACCGATCATCCCGAACTTGCCCTGGCCCAGGTATCCGACCATCGCTGCCTGGATTTCTTTGTATTGGTTTAACGCCTCAGCAAGCAGGGCTATTTGCGCGCTTAAAATTTTATCATCTTTATTGTCGGCGACGAATTTTTCCAGTTCCGCAAACCATGAAGCAAAAACCTGGCCCCCTCCCATCATCCATTTGCGGCCGATGAGATCCAGAGATTGTATGTAGTTGGTGCCTTCCCAGATGGGGTAGATACGGCAGTCCCTGAGCTGCTGCGCGATCGGGTAATCCTCGGAGAATCCATAGCCGCCGTAGCATTGCATCGCCTCGGAAATGCTGAGGAACGCCATGTCCGAACACCAGGCTTTGACGATCGGTATATTAACTTCCACAAAAGCCTTGGCGCGTTTTCGTTCGTCTTCGTTACTGGTGTTTTCCGCGATGTCCAGCGCGTAGTAGGACATGGCAATCATCGCACGGCTGGCCTCGGTGATGGACTTCTGGTACATAAGCATGCGTCGCACATCTTCGTGATGAATGATGGATACTCTAGCGGCTTTGGGATTGGTGATCGGGCGTCCCTGGATGCGCCCGGCGGCATACATGGCCGCGTTGTTGTAGGATACTGTGGCTGCCGCATTGGCCGCCAATCCCGTGACGGTGCGTTCCTCGTTCATCATCTGGAACATCTGGGCCATTCCCGCGCCTTTCCCGTCAACAGGGGCATTGCCCAGAAGGTAGCCCCGGCACTTATTATCTTCGCCAAAATTAATGATGCTGGTGGCCGATCCCCGGAGACCCAACTTGTGTTCAATGCCGCCACAGTTGACATCGTTGAATTCCCCGATTTCACCGGCTTCGTTAGGCCAGTACTTGGGTACGACAAACAGGGATATTCCTTTGGTGCCCGGCACGCTGCCTTCGATGCGGGCCAGAGCCAGATGGATGATGTTTTCGGTAATGTCCTGATCGCCGCCGGTGATGAAGCATTTTGTGCCGACAATTTTATAAACCCCCGGCTCGTCGGTGGGAAAAGCCTTGGTGATGATATCACCGACGTCCGAACCGCTGTTTGGCTCAGTCAGGTCCATGGTACCGGCCCACTTACCACTATACATTTTGGGTAGAAAAATATTCTTGACCTTATCGCTGCCGAAGTCGCGGATCAGACCTGACGAGCCGGTTGTCGCCATGACATAAGGACCGAACGCGGCATTAGCGGCGGCAAGAAACTCATTGGTCGCGCCCATCACGGACAGAGGTAGAGAGCTTGGGTCACTGTGATCGGCGTTGCTGGAACCCAGGCCGTTTTCCTGGACAGTCCAATAGGCTTTTTTAAAAGATTCGGGAACGGTGACTTTGCCGTTTTTATAAACAGCGTGAATTGTATCGCCATCGTCGTTGGTGGGTGCTACAACTTCTTTGGCTATTTTCATAGCGTTTTCCAGAATGGAATCAATGTCGTCAACAGAATAACCTCCCTGGAAGCGTCCGGCCTCAAAGACCTTGGACATGTCGAGCCATTCTTTTAAAATAAACTTTTGGTCGCGGGTGGAATACAGAAAATTTGATGCCATATCTTTGTTCTCCTTTACCCAGTGGAATAGTAACTTTTGGGCGGCGGCATTGTAAGAAAAACTTTAAATTAAGTCAACTTAATACAAACAAAACATGCTAATCTCCCGGTAACATTTATTTATTAGGCAATAGGTAAATAGTGACAAGTGACAGCGTCCTCTTACTGGATTCCGTCCTTCGACAAAATGACACTCTTTTTTGTCATTACCCAGCGTGACTGGGTAATCCAGTTTTTTCCTTGACCCTTGACCCTTGCTGCCCGGCAGCCTCCGGGCTTCGCTTGCTGCTTATTATTTGTTATGATTCCGCAGCCGGTCAAGTCCGAACTTCTTGCTGAGCAATGCCTCGATGAACGCGCGGGGAAACCTGGCGATGAGGAGAAGCCCCGCGTTGTTGACCAGCATGCCAATGCGTCCGGCTTTCGCAATGACTGAATCCACACAGGCCGTAATCGATCAGCACTACCGCCCGGTCAGGTTCGCATCAGCCACTGCAACGCACCCTTTTTCAGATCAATGGCGGCTTCCGGACATGTTTCCATACAGCAAAAACACCTGATACACTTCCGATAATTATACCTGGGTATCCCGGCTTCGTCCGCTTTAGTGATCGCGCCCGCCGGGCACACCTTCATACAATTGTAGCAAAGCGTACAGGCATCGGTCCTCGGCACCGGTTTTTCCACAAAAAGATTTTTTATCGTCGGTGATGTTAAAGGCCATATTATGCCTCCCATCACGGCGCTCCGTGGCGCTTTAAAATCAGTTATCCGCATGTCTTCAAGAGGTTCGCCCCTCACCTGAATGTCATCAGGCGACTTCACTCCATATCCGCGCCTGAATCCTTCCGTAATAGTGAAAACTTTTTTCAGATTGAGACCTACCAGATTGACGGCGACGTAATCCAATGCCACAGCATCATCTCCGACTATAACTACGCCGATCTTTTTCGGCTTCCCTGAAGGCCCCGGACCCTCACCCTCCATGCCCACAACAGCATCCATGATATGGATAAATTTTTTCGGCTTTTCAAAACCATTCAGCAGGCCGCCGTACAGNNTCCGAATAAATTTTTCACCGCGCCGGTATAATGGGTAAATCCATGCGCTTTGAGCTTCGGCATGTTGATTATATAATCGACATCAAAGAACGCTTTGGAAATATCAATATTCTTATAACGATGCGCCAGCGGAAAATGAAGTGTCTCTGTCACGGTTATGTCCGCAACCTCGATCTCCAAATCGTTTACGATTCCGGCAAGGCCGGTTTTTTTTATGGTCGATTTCAGGGGGAAAAAATTGGGCGATTCGATTAGAACGATATTGTGTGTATAATCATGCACAATTTCCGCAACGGCCCGGAAAAGTTCAGGATGCGTGGTCACTGCCCGTTCAGGGTTTGACGGCATAAGCAGATTCGGTTTCAGGCACACTCGCTTATTTTTTAAGCCTGTCAGATCAAAATTGATCTGTCCCAACCCCTTCATAATTTTATCTTTGAGTATTTTGTTATCGTACTCCGTACATTTTTGCAGCGAAATTAAAGCCATATCATCCTCTCATTAATAAAAAGATGTTCTTTTCATTATCCGTCCCTTTCTTGTTATTATTCACTATCACCCTTTTAATTATGACCCAATAACCTTAATGAAATATTAAAGTTTATCAACCATTATTTTTATGATATTAATTCAGCTACTTAGCTATTCATTAAACCCTGAATAAAATATTTTCCATCAATACTTAAATTTTATTGACAAAAAGAAACTTTTTCACTATAAGTTCTCGTCTTAATTCCAATTCAAGTAAGGATACGCTTATGTACGCAGTAATAAAAACAGGAGCAAAACAGCACAAAGTAACCGAAGGTGATGTTTTATCTGTAGAAAAACTGATCGGTGACAAGGGCGACGAAATTGTTTTTAACGAAGTCCTGATGGTCTCCGACGATAAAGAAGTAAAAATCGGCAAACCTTTTGTGGATGGCGCCAAAGTTGTCGGTAAAATTATCGCTCAAAAAAAAGGTCCGAAACTTATCGTTTATCACATGATAAGACGCAAGGGTTTTCATAAGAAGACCGGACATCGCCAAAATTTAACCAGTATGAAAATAACAAAGATTTCAATGTAAGCGGAGGAAGTCATGGCACATAAAAAAGGTCAAGGAAGCTCCCGCAATGGTAGAGATAGTAATTCTCAAAGGCGCGGCATCAAAGTGTTTGCCGGCCAGAAAATAAACGCGGGCTCTATCATTGTGCGACAGGTAGGAACAAAAATTCACCCGGGCACTAACGTGGGATTGGGCAAGGATTTCACTATTTTTTCCCTGATTAACGGCGTGGTAAAATATGAAAGACTTGATAAAACAAGGAAAAAAGTGAGCGTTTACGCATCATAAAAATTATAGCTGGATATTTTGAATTTTAAAGGCGCTTAATCTCAAGCGCCTTTTTATTTGTGAGACTCAAATTTTAATGACACTCGCTGAGATCTGATGAAATGAAGATCGAAGCGCAAGTGGAATTATCCCACATGCGAAGCTATGTGGAACTATATTGTTAGTCGAACAATCCTGCGCATGCGGGATTGTGGTACGGACATTTCAAAGACACTTGATGTTATTTCAAAAGAAAATCTACATGGACAATAGTTATGAAATTTGTTGATGAGGCAAAAATTTATGTCAGGGCCGGGCATGGCGGTCGCGGTTGCGTAAGTTTCCGGCGGGAAAAATTTGTGCCGAAAGGCGGCCCGGACGGTGGCAATGGCGGCAAGGGCGGCGATGTGATCTTTCGCACTGCAGAGAGTCATCACACCCTGCTGGATTTAAAATATCAGCAGCATCAATTTGCTAAAAACGGCGGTCACGGCTCGGGCAATAATCGCACCGGTAGAAGCGCGGAAGATCTGGAAGTTCTCGTACCGGTGGGAACAATTATCAAAAACTTTGAAACCGGAGAGGTGATGGCGGATTTATCTGAGGTAGGCCAAACTTTTATTGCTGCGCACGGCGGCATCGGCGGCAAAGGCAACGCTCATTTCACTTCTTCCACCCATCAAACACCTCGTTTTGCCCAGGACGGCATGGAAGGTGAAGAATTCACGCTTAAATTGGAATTGAAATTGTTGGCTGATGTAGGCATTCTCGGCTTTCCCAACGCCGGTAAATCAACCTTTATCTCCCGCGTATCCGCGGCCAGACCAAAAATTGCAGATTATCCTTTCACCACGCTGACACCGCACTTAGGCGTCGTTAAACATTTAGACAGTAAAAGCTTTGTCCTTGCCGACATACCCGGCCTTATCTCCGGAGCGCATGATGGTTCGGGCATGGGCATTCAATTTTTAAAACATGTGGAAAGAACATCATTGCTGTTTCATATTATTGATATTTCCATGGAGCCCAATACTAACGCATGGTCTAACTTTACCGCAATTAATGAGGAGTTGGGATATTACAATCCTGAATTACTGGAAAAGCCGCAAATCGTGGCTTTAAACAAGATTGACCTTCCTTTCGTTAAAGATCGGGCTAAAAAAGAAGTTGCGCTATTCAAAAAAAAAGGGATAATACTGCATCTTTTTTCAGCTGTTACCGGTGAAGGAATACCGGAAATATTAAATAAAATGATCGAAGTATTAAATCAAACCGGATACAAATAAAGTTATGAAGAATATTCGCCAGGAAACACTCGCGCACGTAAAAATAATACTCATCAAAGTTGGTTCAACAGTATTGACCGGACCTAACGGCCTGGACATCAAGATAATTGATTCCCTTGTCCAGGAGATGTCTGATTTAGTACAGCAGGGATATTCAGTAGTACTGGTGACTTCCGGCGCAATTGTTTCGGGGAAACAGCGCATGAACATAACCGGCAAGCTAAAAAGCATGCCCGAAAAACAAGCCGCAGCAGCGATCGGACAGGGAAGATTGATGCGTGTCTATTCCAAATCTTTTGAAAAAAACGCCCATTACGTCGCCCAGATTCTTTTAACGCTTTCCGATCTCACTGACCGCCAGCGATATTTAAATATCCGCAACACCATTTCGACATTGATGGAATGGGGCGCCATTCCCATTATCAACGAAAATGACACTGTAGCCGTTGATGAAATCAAGTTCGGGGAAAACGATAACCT
>PLMV01000152.1 GCA_003141615.1 Syntrophaceae bacterium | reverse complement strand
GTATTTTCGCCCGAGGTCAAGAGGGCCGAAGCCAAAATCGGCAGGGCGGCATTTTTTGCCCCGCTGATTTGAACGTCTCCGAATATAGGTTTTCCGCCTTGAATAACTATTTTATCCACTAATTTTTCTCCTTGCTTTAATCACGCGCGGTAGTCCGGCATAATCTCTGCTCATTTCTATACTATCATAACAACTGGAGGTTTCCATGATACCGCGGACGCCTGCTTCCTGTTTAGCTCCAATTTCCAACAAAAGCCAACCATTTTTTTGCACGAAACCTGCCGCCTGATATATCAATTTTTCATAAAATTCCAGTCCGCTTTTTCCGGCCAGTAGGGCGTCTTGCGGCTCATAATTTTTCACCCCCGCAGGAAGTTTTTCATAATCTTGGGCCGAAATGTAGGGAGGATTGCAAACGATTATATCAAAAATGCCGTCAACCGGTTCAAATAAATTGCCCTGCCGGAAATCGATTTTTTCTTTGAGTCCCAAAGCGGCCGCATTTTTTTGCGCCAGATTGACAGCCGCTGGCGAAATATCGGTGGCCATAACTTTTGCGTGAGGCATTTCTTTGGCTAAAGCTATGGCTATCGCGCCGCTGCCTGTGCCAATGTCCAAAATCTTCATTTTCGAAGAATCTATTTTGCGGCAAATATCCAGAGCTTCTTCAACAATGACTTCGGTATCCGGTCGGGGAATGAGCACGGAGCTATTTACTTCCAGAGTAAAAGACCAGAATTCTTTGCGGCCGGTAATGTAGGCCACCGGCTCCCATTGCAATCTTCTGGCNNAATTCCAGACGGTCGCAACCCAGGCAAAAAGAAAGCAAAACTTCCGCGTCGAGCCGGGCGGAAGGAATATCCGCCGCTTCCAGAGCTTTTGTTGACTCATTGATAATGTCGTGAACGATCATGGTTGTTTCCAAACGTAACGATCCCATTCCTAAATCAAAGCGCTATCTTTGTTGGCATCGTCGTCAGCGTCCTCAACGTATTTTCATATACGCCTCCGGCGCCTCCTCCTTGCCGCCTCGATATCATCTCTGATTTAGAAATGGTATAAATTTTGGTCTTCCCTTTATATCTTTTATTCGCGCTGTCATTCCCTGGCTTGACCGGGGAATCCAGTGTTATTTGTAATTTTTGAAAGCCGGATCAAGTCCTGCGTGAAATTACTATTGAAAATAAATTGTTGCAAAAAAAATGTCAAGTGTTTATAAATCTAAACCATTAATATTTTAAAAGATTCTTACATTTGAGTAGATAGTGCTGTAAATAGACAAATCTTAAGTTACAATTGGGTGGGGATTTTAACAACATTTGAAGGTATAGAAAAAACTTTAAAATAATTTGTTAAGCAATCAACATGCAAATCTAAGGATAAAATATGGCAGATAATTCTATCATTAACTTGGGTGAACTATCAAAACCCGCAACAGTACTAATCGAAAAGATTTCAGATGCTGTGGGAGGAATCTTCAAGCCATATCAGATTGTCCGTATCGCAAAGGCTGAGGCAGAAGCGGAACGAATCAAGGCAGAATCTAATATCCAGGTTTCTGATCTTCAACTTCGTGCATTCCATCGCTTCTTAAAAGAAGAGGCAAAGAAGCAAGAAAATATTGAAGAAATAACTCGGAAAGCAATTCCTCAACTCGAGGAGAAATCTAGACCGCAAGATATTGAGGACGATTGGATTACCAGCTTTTTCGATGAATGTCGTCTCATATCTGACAATGATATGCAGGTTCTGTGGTCTCGAGTCTTGGCTGGAGAAGCTAACTCTCCAGGCTCTTATTCAAAACGTACGGTGAAATTCTTGGCTTCACTGGATAAATATGATGCAGAACTATTTACAAAACTATGCACTTTTAAATGGAGTATAGACCAAGATTCGGTTTTATTTATCTATGGCTGGGAAGAGAAAATATATCTTCGTCACGGGATCAATTTTGGCGTTCTCGCCCATCTTGAGAGCATTGGATTAATTCAGTTCAATAATCAAATTTCAGATTTTACCATATCTAATATCCCCAAAACCGTAAAAGCTTCCTATTATGGGAAGCCCATTGTCCTCACATTTCAGAAAGATTCTGATAATATAATTGTGATAGGCAAAGTATTGCTGACTAGGATTGGCATGGAGTTGGCTCCGATATGCGGGTCCCAGCCAGATGCTGATTTTGAGGAGTACATTCACGATAAGTGGAGAAAAATGAATTATATAAAAGAAGAAAAGACTGAACTAGATAATCCAGTAGTCAGCAAATAGCCGCCGTCGAACCGTGGCATTAACAGCAGTAAACAATAGAAAATGTTAAGTCCTGAAATACGAATATGTACACAAGAAGATATCGGGGTCTTGGTTGAGACTATCCGCAGATCATTTCAGGATGTTGCTTTGCGCTTTGACTTGAATCAAGAGAATGCTCCTCGCCATCCATCCAACTGCACAAAGGAATGGATTCAAAAGGATATGGAGCGCGGTATCATCTATTTCGTCATTGAAAATGAAAACATTGTTGTTGGGTGTGTTGCTCTCGAACAAGCAAATCCTGAAGTGTGTTATCTGGAACGCCTCGCGGTTCTTCCTGATAAGCGGCGGCACGGGTTCGGGAAAGCTTTGGTGACTCAAGTATTGTCAAAGGCCAAAAGTCTTGGAGCTCATCGCGTAAATATAGGAATCATTGCGGAACAAACGGAACTGAAAAACTGGTATAAAGAAATCGGATTTGTCGAGCAAGAAAGCAAGGATTTTTCCCACTTGCCTTTTAGTGTTACTTTCATGTCATACAAGTTAGATAAAAAATGACAACTATATAGTGAACACCAATTCAGATAAAAATAGGGACATTGACCGTTCTATTATAGAAAAAATCAATGTCCCTATATTACCATCAGTTTTATCTTCACTTCTCATTATTTAGAAATCATATTTTCGCCGCGGCGAACGGTCCAGAAATCGTCGG
Organism: Syntrophaceae bacterium; assembly: GCA_003141615.1. Taxonomy (GTDB): domain Bacteria; phylum Desulfobacterota; class Syntrophia; order Syntrophales; family Smithellaceae; genus Smithella. Next base: position 1,005 of record PLMV01000152.1, on the reverse strand, counting down.
AAAGATTTCTGTCTGCAACGTATTTATAAGGCATGGTGAAATACCCTTTCATTCCCCAGTTATCTCCCCAGGAATTACGCACAATAAATCTTTCCTTGGCATCGTCGTAACCTACGGCAAGAACAGCATGTCCACCCAACGACTTTTCACCTTGCCCCGGCATGTTCACAACGCCGGTTTTCGCCACTGCCTGCGATTCAAAGCTTTCATACACTGTAAAACCAAAGACAAACGGAAAGCCTTCAGCCAGGCACGCGCGCATTTCATCCAGTGTGATGATGCGGTGATAAGAAGTAATTTTATGATTCGCCGCATCCGTATAACAAGACGGGGTTGGTTTAATCCGGAATTTTGAGATAATATATGGCCATTTCTTCTCCGAACATACGCCCTTTTTCGCGAGCGTCTTGATACCATCACGGATCATGGCACCGGAGTCGGATTGGATGGTATGTTCAACGGTTCTTTCGTCATAGTAAATAAACAGCCTGCTGAAATCCTCAAAAGAAACTTTATCCTTCCTTTCCAGAAATTCCAGCGCGCCGGCCAGAGCATTGGCGGTGCAACTGCCCAGTTGTCCCTGATCTTCTACTTTCGAACAGAGTGGACGCAAATCCACCTTGGGAGGTAATTTTTCCGGTACACGAAGCACTGCGCTAAGCAAATAATCACGTTGATCGGGCACATCGGGTACCCACCCATAGCCGGAGCTTTTAAGCTTACTTTTTTTTGGAGCGGTAACTTTTTTTACTGGCATATAAGCCTCCTTGTTTAAAAAATATTTGTGAACCATTGTTAAATAAATTTTTGCAGGATACAAAAAAGATGAGGATAAAACAAACGTTTTTTCCGCAGAGATTATAAAGAAAGTTGTCAAACGTACTTTATCGACTTCACCTACTAAGTCGCAGTAGTGGGCAGTTGTCAAAATTGAGGATTACCATTTGAAAGGCAACATCGTAGCTCTCACCAGACTAAAATGCACTCCTTATTCTTCTACTAATT
>PLMV01000070.1 GCA_003141615.1 Syntrophaceae bacterium | reverse complement strand
ATCAAAGCGCTATTTTTGTTGGCGTCGTTGTCGGTTTCCTCAACGTATGTACAATACGTCTCGTCGCCTCCGCCTAGCCGCCTCAATATCATCTTTGATTTAGAATGATAAAGCCTGTTTAAAGGCTCTTAATCCTTCGTTGATAAAGAGGAAACTGGGCACAAAGAGTTTTTACTTTTTCAGCAATAGCCTTAATGTTCTGCTCGTTATTGATATTTCTAATTACATCGGCGATATAGGAAGCGATTAAGCGCATCTCGCCTTCCTTCATGCCTCTGGTTGTCACAGCGGGAGTGCCGATTCTAATTCCACTGGTTACCTGGGGTCCCTGAGTATCAAAAGGAATACCGTTTTTATTGACAGTTATGGCGGCGCGGTCGAGCGCTTCCTGCGCGTCTTTTCCTGTAACACCTTTGGCAGTTAAATCAACCAGCATCAAATGATTGTCCGTTCCTCCCGAAACAATCCTGAATCCCTGATTCTTTAGTTCATCCGCCATTGCCTGAGCGTTTTTGATTATTTGCTTTTGATATTCCTTGAATTCCGGCAGAAGCGCTTCCTGAAAAGCAACGGCTTTAGCGGCAATAATATGCATTAAAGGCCCGCCCTGCATGCCGGGGAAAACTCTGCTGTTCAATGTTTTAGCGTAAGCTTCTTTGCACATGATCAAGCCGCCGCGCGGCCCGCGCAAAGTCTTATGCGTTGTGGACGTAACGTATTCACAAACGGGAACGGGGGAAGGATGCAATCCGGTACAGACAAGTCCCGCGATATGGGCGATATCCGCCATGATTACAGCGCCGACTTCATCGGCAATTTTTCGGAACCGTTGAAAATCAAGCACCCTGGGATAAGCGCTGGCGCCGACAATAATCATTTTAGGTTTATGTTCCTTGGCTAATTTTTCCACTTCATCAAAATCAATGGTTTCTGTATCTTTGCTGACGCCGTAAGGAACAATCTTATATAGTTTACCTGAAAAATTGGCCGGGCTGCCATGAGACAGATGTCCGCCGTGAGACAAATTCATTCCTAAAACCGTATCACCCGGCGCTACTGCCGCAAAATATACGGCCATATTCGCTTGCGTGCCCGAATGCGGCTGGACATTGACATGATCGGCTCCAAAAAGCTGTTTACAGCGTTCAATCGCCAGACTTTCCACAATGTCGACAAATTCACAGCCGCCATAGTAACGCTTCCCCGGATAGCCCTCGGCATACTTATTGGTCATGACAGAGCCTTGCGCTTCCAATACTGCTTCACTGACAAAATTCTCTGAAGCAATAAGCTCAATTTTCCCCGCCTGCCGGCGTGTTTCCAAATCAATGGCCTGACTGACTTTCGGATCAACTTTTTCTAAAAAAGACATGGGAATTGTTCTCTCCTTCACTATTAATTTCTACATATCTCGGGTCTTCAACCCTCCGCCTTTGGCGGGATAATTCGACTAAAGCTTCAAACTTCACTTTGTTCGTTTTCAGCGTGTCTCATTACAACTTTCAGATATTACTGCACTGCGTTTGTAATATCTGAGTTTCATTAATTTGAGTCTCACAAATAAAAAATACTACCATATCAACCGATATATTTCTTAAATAATAAAACAGCGTTGACACCGCCAAAACCAAAAGTGTTGGACATGGCTGTATTTATTTCTTTGTGCCGGGCAATTTTAGGCACGTAATCAAGATCACATCCCTCGCCGGGATTATCCAGATTAATTGTGGGCGGGATGATGCCTTCCTGCAAAGCTTTAATCGCAAAAATGGCTTCCACACCCCCCGTCCCTCCCAGCATGTGGCCGGTCATGGATTTTGTGGAACTGACCATCAGCTTGCCGGCGTGTTCTCCAAAAAGAAATTTGATGGCCTGAGTTTCATACAAATCATTGAGCGGCGTTGATGTGCCGTGGGCGTTGATGTAATCAATATCTTCGGGATTTAAGCCTGCGTCTTTTATCGCGACCTGCATACTGCGGGCAGCTCCTTCATGTCCTGGCGGCGGAGCAGCCATGTGAAAAGCGTCAGATGTACATCCATAACCGGCTAGTTCCGCATAAATATGCGCGCCTCTTTTTAAAGCAAACGATAATTCTTCCAAAATAACTATACCACATCCTTCTCCTATTACAAAACCGTCGCGGTCTTTATCAAAAGGCCGGCTGGCTCTCTGCGGTTCATCGTTTTTCACCGACAGCGCCCGCATGGCGCCAAAACCACCAACGGCCAGCGGGGAAATGGCCGCCTCCACGCCGCCGGTGATCATGACATCGGCATCGCCGTAGGCAATTGTCTTATAGGCATCCCCGATGGCCGAAGTTCCTGCGGCACAGGCGGTTACAGCGCAATTAATGGGACCTTTGGCGCTAAATCTTATTGATACGTGACCCGACGCCAGGTTGGCGATAATTGCCGGAATGGCAAAAGGTGAAATTTTACGCGGACCTGATTTTATTAATGTATGTATTTCACTATACACTGTAGAGATGCCGCCGAAGCCGGCGCCGATTATCACGCCGGTTCGTTCGGAAAATTCAGGGCTGATCGTCAAATTCGCGTCAGCCATGGCCATTTCTGAAGCCGCAAGAGAATAAAGAATGAAGTCGTCGTAGCGTCGGACTTCCTGTTTATTGACAAATTGCAGGGGGTCGAAATTCTTTATTTCGCCGGCAATTTTTGTTTTATAAGAACTGCAATCAAACTTGGTAATCGGGCCAATACCGGATTTACCAGCAATGGCGCCTTCCCATGATTGACTAACTGAATTTCCCAGGGGGGTCAACGCCCCAAGACCTGTTACAACAACACGCCTTTTCATTGGCTAGGATCCTACACAGTGAACTAATTGATGCCTTTTTGCTTTAGAAAATCAATTACATCTTTAATTGTACTAATTTTTTCCAGCTCTTCGTCAGCTATCTCCACACCAAAAGCTTCTTCCATCTCCATGAGGAGCTCAACAATATCTAAAGAGTCCGCTCCTAAATCGTCAATAAAAGAAGCTTCTAAAAGGCACTGTTCTCTGGTTACATCCAATTGTTCCATAACAAGTTTAATGACTTTCTCTTCTAACGTCATGCAAAATCCTCCTCAGTCTATGTATTGCCTAAAAAATTGGATCAAGTCGTACTTCTTTTACCTGTTTTTTAAAAATAATTCCTTATTTTTTTCTAAGAGGAAAACACATCCACAGCCTTATACGGGAAATCGATATCATCCTCGCGTATTAAGTGAATATTTTTATTTATCCTTTTAATTAAGCCAAAAGTGTCTTTTTCGGACCAATTTCGACAATTGTTTCTACGCCTGCAATAACATCTTCCCGCTGTTTGCCATCATTTCACAGACAAAACAATTTGATTTAGCAAAAGATCGCGAACATTTTCTTTAGTATAAAAAATGTCCGGATTACAGTTGGGAATAACCGGCACGGCCTAAAACATATCTTCTAAATACTAGGCATTCTTTTCTGTCTTTTTGTAGTCCCTGCCCTTATAGGTTTCACATGTCGGGCAGACGCGATGAGGCAATTTCGGCTCATTGCATTGCGGGCATAAAGACAATGAAGGTGACGTTAAGAAATCGTTCGCCCTTCTCTGGTTACGCCTGGTTTTGGAATGTCTCTTTACCGGATTTGGCATAAATTATCCTTCTCTATGATTAATTTTTTACTCTAAAATTTTTTAATACAGTCATACGATCGTTAACAAAATTTAAATGACAATTGCAGGAAGATATATTCAAATTAGTGCCACAGTGCGGGCATAAACCTTTACATTCTTCAGAGCAAAGCACCTTTATCGGCATTTGCAAAATTATCTGCTCACAGATAATAGGCGTGAGGTCAATAAAATCGCCTTGATAATAGCTTATTTCCAGTTCTTCCGGCGTCAGCTCTAAATCTTCTCTGGTTTCAGCTTTCGCGGGAATTAACGTATAAGCGAAATCACTGCCAATGGGCAGGCTTGTGTACTCCAAACAGCGGCTACAATAAATATCAATAAGCGCGGAAAAGGTACCTTTAATAAAAACAGTTCCTGAAACTTTTGTTATCAGACAATTTACGTCAACCTGGCGCAGAGTAAAATCAGGACTATCGCTATCTTTAAAGCATCCCTTAAACCAGGCACCATCTTCGGAAAAAACGAAATTCTGACCTTCCTCGGGGATAAGAACTACGTTAATTTTCAAAGAATTAGACATTGCAAGCATACTGCCTTATAAAAATTTTGCCAAAATCATTAATCGAGGAAGTAAATTATAAATTCTTTGCCTTGTCAAGCATAATTTGCTTGTTTTACTGAAGGATTAAGCAGTAAAATTTCAAATTGTTTTAATTATCTGTATCATTTTTTGCAGCCGTAGCCAGATAGGTACTTAGTATAAGCGTCGCATTTTATGTTTGTTTTGCATTATAGAAATTATTTCCCGGTTTGCAGTATTTTTAAGATTGGCAAAAGATTATGGTACTTGACAAAAAGCTAATCCCAACCCTATAAAGCTACAAAAAATAAGGAAAATTAAATAATGGAAAAAATTAGAACCCGCTTCGCGCCTTCGCCAACCGGCTATTTGCACATCGGCGGAGCGCGAACTGCTCTTTTTAACTGGCTTTATACCCGCCATCACGGCGGTGAATTTGTTTTGAGGATTGAAGATACCGATCAGCAACGTTCGACTGATGAATCAACAAAGGCGATACTCGATGCCATGACTTGGTTGGGCCTAAACTGGGATGAAGGACCACACTTTCAGGCACAGCGTGTCGATCTGCATCGCGACATGGTGCAAAAGCTGATTAAAGAGGGCAAGGCCTACTACTGCACTTGCTCGTCCGAAGAACTGGAAACCAAAAGAAAAGCAGCCTTGGCCGCCGGGACAAAGCCAAAATATGACGGTACCTGCCGCGACAAGAATTTAAAGAAATCTCCCGGCAGTGTTGTCCGCTTTCGCGGTGCACAAACCGGCATAACTATTGTGGAAGACCTCATTAAAGGCAATATAAGTTTCAATAATGATGAGTTGGACGATTTGATCATCGAACGCGGTGACGGATATCCGACTTATAATTTTGCCGTCGTCATCGACGACGCGCTCATGAACATCACCCATGTCATTCGCGGTGACGACCATGTCAACAATACACCACGCCAGATTTTGATGTATCAGGCGCTGGGTTTCGATGTACCCAAATTCGCCCATGTACCGATGATTCTGGGATCGGACAAGGCGCGCTTGAGCAAACGTCACGGGGCCACATCCGTTATGGCCTATAAAGAAATGGGTTACCTGCCGGAAGCGCTGATTAATTATCTGGTGCGCCTCGGCTGGTCGCATGGAGATCAGGAGATTTTTTCGCCAAAGGAACTAATTGAGCACTTCGATTTTTCCGCCGTCGGCAAATCGCCGGCCATTTTCAATCCCGAAAAATTGCTCTGGCTCAACGCGCACTATATAAAGGAAGCAAACCCTGAACGGTTAATGGAAGAGATGAAACCCCTGTGGCTTGCCGGCACCAATACAGGCGATGCCGCTTTCACTCAAAAAGTGATTGCGGATTTACAGCCGCGCGTTAAAACGTTAGTGGAACTGGCCGGGGCGGCGAATTTCTATTTTGCCGATCAGGTTCAATATGAAGAACAGGCTGCCCGGAAATTTCTGGTTCCTGATATTTGCGCCCATTTGAAGGCGATGGTTACCGCAATTCCAACTGTGCAGAACTTCAGTAAAGAAGGCCTAGAAGAATTCCTCAAGGCTTTCACGCAGGAAAAAGATATAAAGTTTAAAGTGATCGCCCAGCCGCTGAGAGTAGCGCTGACGGGAAAAACCGTCAGCCCCGGCATTGATGAAATAATGGTCACTCTGGGCAAAGAGCGGGTAATTCAAAGGATCAAAGCTGCGGTTGCCTACATTGAAATTCAGAATAAATAGGTATATTCGGGGCAGTTGCGGTGTTTTACAAACCGCGTCAATTTAATCTTGACTTTTAAAGTCGAATTGAATAGATACTCACCCTCAACTTTCCACACTATTGGGGGATCGTCTGACGGTAGGAATCAGGGCTCTGAACCCTGCTACCCAGGTTCGAATCATGGTCCCCCAACCAATGTGGTCCCATCGTCTAGTGGTTAGGACGCTGGCCTCTCACGCCGGAAACCGGGGTTCAACTCCCCGTGGGACTACCAAAATGAAATCAATTACTTATATATATCTATGTAGACCTATTTTTCATTTCGACCTTTAATTCCCAACACTATTCCCAACAAATAATCAGAATATCTCTTACATCAATCTCCCAAAACTATTTGACTACCTCAAACCCCAATAAAAATAATTTATTACAAAACCGATTTTACATTTCCAAACTAACATTTAACCAGATCGTGCCCCTCTACTTTTCCCTTTGAACAAGCAAATATTTATTTTTTGTTGTCACTTATTTATTAAAAAAACATCATGTAGAAATGATCTCAAAAAGATCAGGATTTTAATATGGATGATTCTTATCAATATCTGACGGAAGTTGAAGTCAGTCAGATGACCAGAATGGCAGTGCAAACATTACGTAATGATCGCTTTAATGGACGTGGGATTCCATATTCTAAGATCGGCCGGTCTGTACGGTATTCACACCATGATGTTGTCGTTTATATGGAGTCAAGGAAGATTTCAACAACTTCGGGACGTACGGGACACATGGGACATATTTTAAAATCATAAATATTTTTTTAGGAGGTTACATGGAAAAGATAAAAGCTCTAACAGATGTAGGCAACGCTGAAAGATTTATCGGTCAACACAAAAATTTTTTACGGTACTGCCCACAATTAAACAAGTGGTTTTATTGGACGGGCATAAGATGGGAAATCGATACAGCGGGGCAGATTTTTCAGAAGGCAAAAGAAACGGCAAAAGCCATTGAAACTGAAATATCAAAAACTAAAGAGCAGAAATTGCGGAATAAAATTATAGAACACTGCCGGAGGTCCCAATCATGGCCGCGGATCAAGGCCATGATTAAGCTGACTGAGTCCAATCCGGAAATGCAAGTCGATCTTTCAACGCTTGATTTTGACCCCATGTGGCTAAATTGCACGAATGGGACAGTTAATTTAAAAACGGGCGCGCTTCTGGCGCATTCAAAAGATCATTATATTACGAAGTCAACGAAGACAGTTTATAATAAGGAAGCAAAATGCCCGCGCTGGCTGTCCTTCCTTGATAAAATTATGGGCAGCAATGAAAGTCTAATTAATTATCTTCGGCTGATCGTTGGTTATGCCCTAACCGGTTTGACTAAAGAACAATGCCTCTTTATCTTCAATGGTTTTGGGGCAAATGGCAAATCAACTTTTTTCGAGATTATTCGAAAAGTGATGGGTGACTATGCCATGCACACTCCGCCTACAACACTACTTAAAAATAATTCCGGCATACGGAATGATCTGGCCAGATTAAAAGGCGCTCGCTTCGTTTCAGCGGTCGAAACCGGCATCGGCAATAAATTAAATGAACCTTTAGCAAAAGAATTGACAGGTGGAGATTTGATAACTTCAAGGTTTTTGTTTCGAGAATATTTCGAACAAAGTCCCACTTTCAAACTTTTCATCGCAACAAATTGTAAACCTGAGATTCAGGGCACGGATCATGGAATCTGGCGCAGGATTAGGCTTATCCCATTTGATGTAGTGCTGAAAGATGAAGAAATTGACCGCGATCTTCCCAAAAAACTAGAAGCGGAATTGCCAGGCATTCTCAACTGGGCAGTTCAGGGTTGCCTTGATTGGCAAAAGAACGGCCTTGTAATGCCTGATGCTGTTAAAACGGCAACCACAGAATACCGGGAAGATTCCGATGTCATCTCAAAGTTTATCGACGACTGCTGTGACAAGAATCTCAAGAACAAAATATCCATAAAAAATTTATACGACGCTTTTAAAAAATGGGCCGAAGAAAATGCCGATGAAATTATGACAAAAAAAACATTTGGTCATATGCTCAAACAGCGCGGCTTAAAACAAGTGAAAAGTGACGGTATACGTTCGTGGACAGGTATTGGCCTGAAGGATACTACTACCAGCTCTGCCGATTCAAAGAAGTCCCAGCCGGAAGATAGTGCGGTAATGCATTAATATTTTCTTTCCTATTAAAAATGAATCGGGCGGGCAGAATAAACATTATGCGGGCGGGTTAAACAAGAATGCCGTGTTTTTCATGAAAGCAAAGAAATCGAAAAGTGGCTTAACTGCCGCAAAGTTAATTCAGCGGAAGAGTACTAAATAAAAAGGAGGACTAATAAAGAATAGAGCACAACTGGAGGGCAACTAGAATTTCGAAAGCCTTAATAAAAAAATAAATGACAGGCCTTTAGACTTTCGACGGCCATTAATAAAAAAACAAAGGAGTATTGATATGAAAATATTTAAATATCTTGATAATTTTATGAAGTCTGCACGAACAGAGAATGGATACGGCATATTTTACGGGATAATGCATGCTATTGAATTAGCCAAGAGTATGAGTGATATGCAAATTAAAAAATATAAAAAACATGGAATCGTCCCTGCGGCTTTTTTCATATGGCTTTGCAAAGCAGGCATTGTGAACGAAAGTATGGGAATTCCTTATGGCGGCGCTTCGAAGCAGGAGTTTTTAAAAATCTTTAAACAAAATTATATACAGCCGAGTTGCGGCAAGGTTCCCGCAAACAATAGTTCTTCATCATCAAACAGTATTAAAATAAGCAAATGGGATACCATTATGCTTTGGTCTGTTAACCAATCTTATCTCTGGGAAGAAGCGGAGCTTTACGGCAATTATAAAAACCGTGCCACTTAATAAAGGGAGCATTCTCAAACGGGTGGCATAGGTGATTTTATAAAACAATAGGTAAAATTAGGTGCAAACAAGTTTGGCCGGTTCCTGGCAGCAGGGATCGGCTTTTTATTTAAATGAACGAAAGGAAGGAAGGCAGGTGGTTTTATGATTGCATAAAAAAATAAAATTAGCGGAACGCGGCGGAATAAATTGGCCATTCTTGGAAACGAGAATGGCTTTTTTATTTTCGGAAACCTTAAACTATTCACTATTATTATAAGGAGACTTATCATGAAAGATAAGGGTAATTTAAATCAGCCGGCATTGCCGGTAATCGATGCAATGAACCTTGCGCAGTTAAGGTTGATGCATGGCAACGATTTTGGGACTTCAGGGTATGGCATTATTAATGTGCCGGAAGTGACAAAGTCTAATTCGTTGGTTCTTTTGACGTGGCAAAACAATTGTCAGAATGAGGGCATGAATCCCAATGAGCTGTTAACAGAGGGAATCGGCCTGCTGAAAGAGTGCTATGCTGACTTTAACAGCTTTAAGCATTTGTTTGGCAGGTATGATGCTGAATGGGCAATTCATCTTGGCAACAACCTGCTGCAAATGAAGGCGCTTGCCAAGAAGGCTGGCCTTTTGTGGGAGCCTTGGGCAGCCGAGAATCTTAACTTTATTGGTAAGAGGAACCGCCCCAATTTCATGAATTTGGCACGGAGAACCGATTGCCATAAATACAGCTTTCTGGGTGTTGACAGGCTCAACATTCTTTGCAGTGCAACCGTTGACTTCAAAGATGATACTGATGATTTAATCGGTGCTTTCATGACCAAGCACAATATTGTGTTTGATCCGACGAAGGAATTTGATTTGGACGAGTTTAAAGTCCAGATTGACACCGCGCTGAACATGGAAAGGTTGCTGAAAAATGGAGTTGATCTTGATATTGAGAAGGTCAAGAAACTTACCCAGTCAGGCAAGAAATTTGAGAAGTCGTTTATTTCAAAGATGAAAGACATCAAGGAAAGTGGCGGTGATATCAATGTTTTTGCTGACAATGTAGCCATAAGCGGCGGTCAAGATGCCATTGAAGACGAAGGTGAAAAAAGGCTTCAGGACTTCAGCACTTTGTCAAACCGGTTAATTGCTACCATTGATTATATCGTCAAAGAGAATTCCGACGAAATCGAAAAGATAGATGCGGAAACATTTCTGAGGCTGCAGAAGAAGTTAGAAATTCTGCAGAAGCTCGGCAACTTTAACCAGACTGTGGAAAAAGCTGCTTAACCTAAACCAAGGATATGCCCCTTATATCTTGTTCAATCGATATAGGGGGCATTCCTTTTTTTATAAGGAGATTTATTAATGAAACTATATCAAGCGTCGCTTTTTCTGAATGTTTTAAAGCGATACCATCAGCTTTTCCCTGACGAGCCATTAAATGTGCTCATTTCCCTGGCCTTTAATGAATCCGAAAGAAAAAAATTCATTATTGACTATCGGCATATGATTGCGAGTCTGATCATTGATTCGGGGGCGTGGTCGGTTGCTCAGGGAAATTCAAACCTGACACTGAATAAGGTTATTGCCGATCTGCTGGCATTTGGACACCGATGTGATCGCTATTTTAACTTTGATGTGGACTTTTCCAATAATGGCTTTGCCACCAACATCAATAATCAATTTAAAATGGAAGCTGCCGGACTGCGGCCAGTGCCCGTGATTCATAATTTCTATAATTATGAAATAAGCTACTACCTAAGCTCCGGCAAATATGACTGGCTGGCATTGGGATCAAGCCAGAGCACACAGTTTGATGCCATTAAATATGCCGTAGATCAAATCAAGATTTGGGGCAACCCGAATATCAAGATCCATTGGTTCGGCGGCTCGAGTTATGAATGGCTGTGCAAGTTGCCGATTGCTTCCTGCGACACATCATCCTGGGCGGCTACCGGCACGTATGGAAGCATCATGTATTGGAATCCACATAATCCTACATTTTACAAAGGTGAAAGGATTTACGTCGGTGGAAGAATCAAGAAACTGAAGGAAAGTGAACCTCACTTCCAAACATATCAATGGCAAAAGGAATTGGAGACATATCTTTATGAGACCTTTGGTTTTACCTACGCTGATCTCTGCGGATATCAAGACAAATTCAACATGCAATTAGTCAATACCAGGTTCTACGCGGAATTGGAGCGCAGGATAAATGAAGAACGAGTCCGGCACGGAATAGCATTGGAATAAATAAGTGCAGACTCCTGCATATTTTTAGAAAGGAGGTATTGGAATATGAGATGATTTAATGATGACAAAATAATAAAACGCGGTAATTACGGGTTAAGGGGCTGTCTCCAGGTGGGGCTGCCCCTTTTTTATTTCTATTAACATTTAACAAATAGCACCATCACCTGGCTGATACTTCATTACTGAGTAACTCCTAAAGTTACTCAGAAAGGATTCTTTAAATGGAAAAATTTACATCAAAAGATAAACAGATTTTCGATGACATGAAGCAGTGCATCAAAGATCTAGGGTTAAAGATTTTGGATGAGAAGACTGATGATAATATTCTTAGCGGGTTCTCGACGTTTGAATATCCCGGTTACAATATGGGCATCATCTTTTCTTATACGCCATCAGCCAATATTGCTGAGGTATTGTTGAGATATGCAGATTTACCGGCTGAAAAGTTGCCGATACTGTATGAATTGCTCAACCATATTAACAACAATTTAGCACTTAACCATTTTCACATCGATCCCGAAACGGGGATACTCGTGCTGCGTTCGGGCCTTTATGTGACAGGCTATTTCCTTAACAAGGAGGCATTTAAAATGCTTCTGGGGCAGGATCTTGGCATAGGCCATACATTCATGCCTCTGATCGCAAAGCTTATAGGTACCGATCAGACGCCCCAATCTATTATGGATGAGTTCTATGCAAATAAGGACACGATGCCGCCAGAATTTCTTGGGCCGGACGGGAAAGTGAAAATACCAAAGGTTACCAAAGAGCTTCCCTTTATAATTGAAGTGAGTGCGGATATGCCGGCTTTTCCAAGCCATACACATGGGTTAACGGAATTAGGTATGCCGGAATTTCTAATTGATCATCTGGCGTTCGGGGCCAATGGTAACGGTGGTCGTATCAATGCATCTTACGATTACTTCATTAAACCGGAAAATGCCGGTAAACTTGATGCCATCAAGAACGGTGAAACGGTAAAGTTGACTATCAATGATTTAAAACCGGATGCCAAGCCGGAGCCTCATGTTTATTGCTATAGGCGAGTCTATCCTGAATTTGAGATGGTCAAGCACGCTTACAACATTGATGATCCAAAGGACATTGATGCAAAAATGTGGTTTGTCCAGATTTACGTTGACGGAGATGATTTCGCACTGACTGATGATTATTACAAGGGCGGGATCAAGTTTTAATTTAATAACATAATAAACATTTAACTGGCAGAGGGGACAATCCTACAAATGGTTGAGCCCCTCTGTTATTTTCAGAATAAGGAGATAGCAATATGAGTAATAGTAAAAATAAAAAAAGTAATCAAATTGTAAGGGACATGAAAGAATGTTTCCGGTCTTTCCAATTGCCCGTCGCTAAAAATAAAAACCATAAGGATATTAATTTGGCATTTACCTCTCAAATCTGTAACGACCATGTCTGTGCTACTGTGTTTGCGACATATGATAGGCAAGCGGAATATGTAGGCATTGATTTTTCCTTTCAACCTCCTATACCTTTGGAAAGAGTTCCGGAGATTATAAAACTGTTTAATCTTTTGAACGGTGTTCGAGTCCTTTGTGATTTTTCAATTTGCTCCTGTTGTAATATTGTAAAATTGAAGACAGGCCTATTTATTCAGGGAGAAACCCTTCCCATGAGCAAATATAAACGGCTTATTGAAAACATGCTTGAAGACTCGTATCAAACGTTCCCGCTAATCATGGAGGTGATGAATGGCGGAAACTTTAGAACAGCTGGTGATCGCTTTATGGATGATCATAAAGATTTATGGAGCGGGAAGAATACTTATACCGAGGCAATCAAAGGGGAGATTTTGAACGACGCAAAAGCGGTACTTGCAGATTGTTATTTCAATCTTGATGACAAATCTCGTGTAAATGACGCGTATATCCAAGGGTACCAATGTCCCAAAGTTCCTGGTCTTAATTTTGTTCTTGGCATAAAAGTGAGCGGTGAATATGAGGCCCTTGTCCTTTCCATGAGTGCTGCCTTCAGTGTACCGGATAATAGGAAGGACATCGTAATGGAACTGGTAAACTTGATTAACAAGGGGTGTCGTGCAACCCATATGTATTACAGTCATGATAAGAAAAATGTTGTGCTCTTATCAGGCGTCATGCTCAAAAGTGGATCGGTGGACAAAGCAGAATTAAAAAATGTTTTTACGGCATTTATCAGCTACGGGTTTCGAATGCTGCCTATTGTCTATGAACAGATGACCTCTGCTGAAAGTCCCCAAACGGTGATTCTTAAAGTTTTTGACTCGAATTTCAACGCTAACGCATGCATTTAGTGCCGTAGCCATCTAAACCAAAAGAGGCTCCTTCTCTTCACCGGGAATGGGCCTCTTTTTTATTCGCCTAGTCACAAGAAACAATCCCGCACTGATCTGTTCTGCAACTCAGAACAAATAACCATGAAGGATAAATTTCCTTTAAATTCCATATTCCTTAAAAGGAGAGAAAAAGATGAAAACAGCATGTTTTACCAAAGCGTTAACCGTAGCCTTTTCCGAAGAGATTTATTTCAAGATCAAAGAAATCACCGACCAGAAAAATATTTCCATGGGCGAGTGGGTCAGATTGGCGTCAGAAAAGGAGTTAAACAATAACGAGTATTGCAAATGTATTGAAGGAGGAAAAAGAAATGAATAATAAACTTATAGACAAAAACAATTTTATCAGCACGGCATCAAATTTTTTCATCGAGCTATTTGAACCATCATTTAATAGTGGCTGCGGCAATATTGAAATTAGGACTTTTAAACCGGCAACACAGAATTTCTTTAATTCAGAACAGGAAGCTGCAAATCACGCATATCAACTATTGCAACAAGGCATTGATGTTTACTTTGGCATTTCTCCACGAATCGGCGGCGGAGGAAAAAAAGAGAATGTACATTACCTCAGTTCCTTTCATGCCGAGATTGACTATGGGGAAGTCGGCCATAAAAAAAGTCCAACTTATAAAACATATGAAGAGGCTCTCAATACAATTCAATCATTCCAGCCTGAACCCACTATTGTTGTTCACAGCGGAGGAGGTTTTCATTGCTATTGGGTGCTGAGCAACCCCGTTAAGGTTAGTGATGTTGGCATTAATGTTCTGGAAAATATAAATAGAACCTTATCTGAAAAACTGGGAGGAGATCCGGGCACACAAGACATCTCCCGTGTGTTAAGAATACCGGGTACTTTCAATTTTAAAGTGCCGGATAATCCAAGACCGGTCAGTCTTATCGCTAACAACCACAGGAAGTATGGTTTTAAGGACTTTGAGCAATTTATATCCGCAGAAACTTCTGTTGATAAACCAAAACTGGTTAATAATATTACTGATAAGCAATCCCAGACCATAGTCCCATCTATATCTGCCCTGAATATTGATGCTCTTCCTATTTCAGAAAAGATAAAGAATCTTATCAGACGTGGTAATGATGGTTCATATATTTCCAGAAGTGAAGCGGATATGGCGGTAATATTATCATTGGTTAATAAAGGACTTAGTGAAAACGAAATCAGAAATATATTTCAGGCATATCCCATTGGCACCAAGTATCGGGAACATTCAGCACCAGATGATTATTTGAAGCATAATATACAAAAAGCAAAAGAGATGTCCAATCTGACGGAAGAGGAAATGCAGAACCCGCTGTTTATTTCGGGGTCCATTTCCAAGACGGATAAAGGTTACCATTTAAGAGTTTTAAATTTTGAGGAATATATAGTTAAAAAATATAAAATTAAAATCCTCGATCAGGAAAGCGCTTTCTTTAAATACAACGGTAAATGCTACGAACAATGCACGGAAAAAACCCTGAACAATCTTTGTCAAAATGAATTGGCTGCTTATAGGCATCTTTTCAGCAAGTCAAATCTGAATGAATTAATTCATTTTGCGACTGGTGATGCTTTGGTCAATAGTGATAACGCGAGAATAAACCAAATCAAATATCTCACTTTGCAAAATGGACTTTATGATCTTGATGCCGGAGGACTAATTGAACATTCCCGTGATATTTTTACAACAAATCTTCTTCCTTATAATTATGATCCAGCCGCAATATGTCCCCGGTTCATTCAATTCCTCCATGAAATCTTTGAAGATGATCAGGAAAAGATAGATTTCGTTCAGGAAGCTGTTGGTTATGCGTTTCATAAATCGTTACCTACACCGGCCGCATTCTTTCTTGTCGGTGGCGGCAGCAATGGAAAATCAGTTTTTATCAACACCATTGCTAATCTCATCGGCAGGGAAAACACATCCAATATTAGCTTCAATGCTTTGTCCAATGAGTATTATGTCCTGGAGCTCTTCCAGAAAATGATCAATATCTCCGGTGAAACTCCACAAGGCAAATGCATTAATACGGATGCGGTAAAGGCTGCAACTGCCGGAGACTGGATTACAGGAAGAGGATTATATAAGGAACCCATGAAATTCAGGCCATTTGCGAAACACTTTCTGGCCATGAATAAACCTCCAGTGATCTCTGACCAATCTCACGGTATGTGGAGACGAATATGGGTATTGAAGTTCAACAGACGCTTTACTGAAAAAGACATGGACAGGCAACTGGAAGAAAAACTGGTCAGCGAACTATCCGGCATTTTCAACTGGGCACTGGAAGGTTACAATAAGTTAAAAGAAAAGAAATTTGCCCTGAGCGAATCCGAAACCATGAAGATGTCGAAGCAAGAATATCGGGATGATATTAACAGTGACAGCATCAGCTCTTTTGAGAAGAAATATTTTGTGAAATCAAAAGATCCTAAAGATGTTATTGTCTTCAACGAAACGTATGAATTTTATAAAGCATACTGCCAACGTGAAGAAAAGACAGACTTACAGGAAAAAAATTATTTCAAGAAAATGCTTCTTGATATGGGATATAAAATAAAGAGTTCCACCAAACATGGCAATAAGGTTTGTATCTTTAATGTAAAGATGAATTTAAAGTAATAATTGTTTATTGGGGATGGGGAATTGATTTTTTCCCCTCCCTCAAAAGAAGAAGGGCTTATAATATTTTATGTTGAATAAAATATGATTAAGAAAACATTAACGAATTCGAGACAAGTAAAAATGGAAAACTAAATAAATTAAATGGTTCCAGTAAAGATTAACAAGATTAACTAAAATAAACAACTATTCCCAAAAATAATGAAATAATAATAAATAATATTTATAAATATACTCTTATAAAGATACAGAATTTAGTTAATCTGGTTAATCCATCTCGAAGATATTCAGTTCATTGGGAAAATAAATTTCTAAACATAAATTTGTTAATCAAAAGTTATTCTGGAGTTATTCATTAAAAGTAGAGGTCTTCTCTTTCTTTTGGGGAGGGAGGAATAGCCCTAATAATATATTAAGAATGGGTATGCTGCTTCTTCTTCTGGTTATATCTTCACAGCACCATCTAATAACTTCCTAGGTATTTCATAGAAAGAGATCTTCTGTTACCTATAATAAGGGGAGGGGCAATAAACGAATGACTCCTGGAACGGTTTGGGGCATTGATGTTTATGCTGGATTTATAAAAAACGCAGACTCCTGCGTATTTCTGTTCTGGTTATATCCCAGTAACACCATCCCATAACTTCTCTGGCTAACGAGGGAGATAGATCTCTTCAGTATTATATAAGGAGATGGAAGCAGGAATGACCTTGCCAATTCAACGATAACTGGTTGAAACATGCAGGTTTTAAAATGATATTTTTCAGCAGAAGTGTTTATTTCTTCCTTCCTGTAATCCACACATTACTGTCTTTAAAAAATATTCAACAATACAAACGATAAGCAATATGGCAATTAAATAAAATATACTATATTGCTGCTTTTAAAGAAAAATTGCATGTGTTATGATTATATCCAAATTATCTGAATCGGAGTGCCTCTTTTTTTGAGAAAAGTTAAATGTATGAGGAGGCGTAGTGGTCAGCATTGATATAGTATAGACTATAAGGAGGTAGAAAAATGATAACAGGAGAAAAAATTGAGTGTATGTTAATAAAATCGTGGGAAGATTTTAAAAATTACTATAACATTAATGCCGCTAGCTGCGCTCATAGATATTTTGATGAACATTTAAGGGAATGGACTAAAAAAAAAGCTGAAAAAAAACTTAAAGACTCACACTGGATTTGTTGGAATGAAGATGATTTGATGTTACACCTTGGTAGGTATTTTTATAATCTACGGAGTATAGAGTCAAATTCAAATAAAGAATTCTTAAACATAGAAATGCATTTCAATAAAAATTTAAATCATTCTAATTTTAAAGATTACAGTTTTGATGATAAATTGAGAAAAAAAGGTGGCTTAGAAAAAGAACTTGGTAGATTTCCTAAATTAGATTTAATAATTGCATCTGAATATGAAGATAATCCTGGCCCCTTTTTATTATGTGCTGAAGCAAAGTGTTTTCACGCTAATGTTATGTTTGGTAATGTCGAAGGGAAAATTGAGAAGGACATTAAAACTTTAGCAGCTATCGAGAAATTAGGAATTACTAAGAAAATCGCTTATATTATTTTTGACGATAATTATTATAATCGTCGTGATCCAAAAGATTTAAAAAAAATAGCCGAACATTATTCTAAAGAGCACGGTATAGAGGACAAATTAAAAATATTGCATCACGATTCAAAAATTAAAATTGATTGTTTAGGTTATATAAACAGAGTCAATTAGAATCTTAGCAACTGTATCTATTTCCGCAAGAAGAAGCAACATTCAATTTTTTCAAATCATTTTCCCAACAGGTGTTAAGGCGTGTTAATAAGGTGTTAATCGGAAAGTGGGGAATATAAATAATTATAAGGATAACTTCCTCTTATCCTAAAATCATAAAGCTGAAAGGTTGACAATGGCTCTTATAACGTGTCCAGAATGCAAAGGATCAGTCAGCGACAGTATTGATAGTTGTCCGCATTGCGGTTATAAGATTAAGCAAAGCCAAGCGAAGGAGATAAATACTAATCCAAAAATTGGCGAACCGTTAATGGTAATCGTAATTATATTTGCCCTCATTTGCCTTATTGGTTATAGTTCCTCTCTGACTTCAAAAAAAGAAACAATTCAAACCAGCCTTTCTGATGGAAAGGAAACTGTTGTAGAAACAGTTAATGAAATATCCGTTAAATCCGATCATGATCTTTGCCTCTCCTTTTCTAAAGATTTAACGAATAAACTAAAAGCACTTGATATTAAATATGACGCATTCAGAACAATCCTCAATAGTGGTGATGATATTTATGCTATAGAAGTTGCGCCGGCGATTGATATGGGAATATTAAAATTGAAGGATGAAATTGATGTTATTGAAATTCCAGATTTAAAAAATAAAGTGGCTAAACAAGAATTAATAGAGGCAAAAGAACAATTATCAACTTCTTGCTTATATAAATGGAGTGTTGCGCATGATTTTATAGAATATTCAAAAAACCCATCACCTTTTAATTTTGTTCAAGTAAAGAAAGATATGGAAAGAGCTCAAGATGAATATGTCAACGGAATGGTTAAACTTGCATCAGCGCAAGTAATGGTTGGCATAAAAGCCAAGGAAGTTAATCCTAAATAATTTTACCAAGAAGGCGATCGCTTTTAATGAAAGACACATTAGAAAAAATGCATAAGATAAACTTGGTCGTTACTTTCTTTCAGTAGAGTAGAGAACTGGCG
>PLMV01000191.1 GCA_003141615.1 Syntrophaceae bacterium | reverse complement strand
GGAGCTCATCTTTGTTGGTATAGTAGTTATAGATATTTGCTGCGGTCATATTCATTTTGGAACCAAGCTTGGCCATGGATAGACTTTCATATCCGTTTTTTACGAGGATTTTAAGGGCACAATCAAGTATTCGTTCACGAACAGCATCAACTTCTTCAAGGCTTCTGGTTGTTTTGGGCATAATTAAGAACCTCTTTTTAAACATTAACTTAAAAATATAATATTTTTGTACAAAACCAGACTTTTAAATATCATCAGTCTTAATCAGCTTGGATTCCTTGAGTTTCAAAATGAGAAACACATTCACTATCATGAGCGCTATGAAGACGAGCATAGCGGGCGTTTTTGAGGCGCCAGCCGCCGTCAAGATGTCCATGCCGAAGATAAAGATGATTCCCGAAATCTGTCCGGCAAGGAGAAGCAATCCCTGAGAGGTGGCCTCGGGCGCCGGATAACATATTTCAGCGCCGTACTGAAAGCAGATGGGCGCGCCCGCCATAAGAAAGAAACCAAATATGAGGCATGACGCAAGGAGCAGCCAGTAACTACCGGCGAAGGTTAGTCCGGCGATTCCGGGGACAGCGCCGATTATCGCGATGACTATGAAAAGTTTTCTTTTACGCAATTTATCGGAAAGAGGCGGCAAGATGGAGGCGCCGATTATGCCGCCGATCATCATAAGCGCCCCAGCGATCCCGGCTTGTGTTATAGTGAAGCCGCGCGGGCTGACAATTTGCTCGATCCATGTCGTGATCGCATTGAAGATTCCCAGCGCGATGAAGAACACGATGATAAGATAGATCATATCCATCTGCTTCAATATGTGTTTCAGGCCGGCGAATACCGAAATCCTTTCGTCATGGCCGGGGGGACAGGGCGGTGTGGGGGGATGTTCTCTGTTGAACAGGATAAAGATCACGGCGCCGGCAAGTGTGATAATTCCGTAAATCATTAGCATCTTTTCCATACCGTACATTTTGAAAAGGATTGGCGTAAGAACCATCGCGACAATAATTCCCACAAATTGGGCTAGTACAGATATGCCAGCTTGGGTCGCCCGCTCATGAAGGGGAAACCAACGAACACCTACTTTGGTGACAGAATTAAGAACGAATGGCTGTCCAATAGCAATCCCGATTTGGGCAATGACAACCATATCGTAGTTGGCACCGTAAAATCCTTTCAGGAATCCGAAAATCCCCATAAGCGCGGCGCCGATCCCAATACCGATCCGGATGCCCCATGTGTCGATTATATATGATGCCGGAAAAGATATAAAAATATAGACAATCATAAAGATCAAGGAAAGTAGGTCGATTTGCAAGGCGGGTACGTTGTAAAATGCTACCGCTTCGCTGGTTATGGGCGCAAAGATGATCCATTGCAACTGCATTAACGCGTTGATGATAAAAAATACCAGAAGCACAATCCATCTGTAGCTGTAAACTTTAATGCCTGAATGCTCCATTTGACTGACCCCCTGAATTTATTATTGATGATATTATAAAAACTTGCGTCCACGACGCGCAAGTACGCCTAATTATCTGCCAACCTTTGCTTGTATCCCCCGCCTTTTGAAAAGGACTTGCTTTTTAAAAAAACCTGATATAAACATTAATTTAATGGCATTAACTTAATATGGTTAAATTATAAAGTCAATAAATATTTTTCGTAAAAGAATTGG
This sequence comes from Syntrophaceae bacterium, assembly GCA_003141615.1. Taxonomy (GTDB): domain Bacteria; phylum Desulfobacterota; class Syntrophia; order Syntrophales; family Smithellaceae; genus Smithella. The sequence continues at coordinate 2,839 of PLMV01000191.1, read as the reverse complement.
TAGTACAAATTCGATGCGTGGGAGCGGGGTGAAACAATTCACCCTATGCTAATTAAGAAGTTAAATTTTTTTTAACAAAGCACTTTCAGAGGAGGTATAGACATCATGAAAAAAATTTTAGCAGGAGTTATGATTATTATATTTGCAGTTGTTTTTTTTAGCGCTACCGCAAAAGCTGAAAGTACGATTATCGGAACATGGAAGCAAATAGAGGATCAAGGTGTTAACAAGGGGAAGGCGGCATCCTATATCGAAATATTCGAGAAGAATGGCGTATACTTCGGTAAGATTACCAAACTCTTGATCGATCCCCCGGATACGGTCTGTAAAAAATGCTCGGGAGATTTAAAAAATAAGCCGCTCGTTGGCATGATCATTTTGAAAGACATGAAAAAAACCGGAAATGTGGATAAGGAGTTAGGCCCGGAATACGCAGGTGGAACGATCCTGGATCCTGATGAAGACAACACCTATAAATGTAAAATGTGGCTCAAGGACGATGTATTGACAGTCCGGGGATACATTGGTATTAGTTTGTTTGGGAGATCTTCGCAATGGTTTAGACTTAAGTAATTATCCATAATGTTATGGTTACCTGCCGCATACGGCGGCAGGTAACTTGAAACGTGCGTTGGAAAAAAATTTCTCCAATGAATAACAATACGGCGAAGCGACTGTGTCAGCAGCAATTACCGGCAAAGCTAATTTTATTTTCAAAGAAATTATACCACAAAGGAAATTGATATGAGCCTTTTTACCATTGACCTGAAGAAATGCAAACGTGACGGTATGTGTGCGAAGGAGTGCCCGGCACAGATTATTGTCTTAACTGATAAAGACACTTTTCCAACTCTTATGGAGAATAGCGAGGAATCCTGTATTAACTGTGGTCACTGTGTAGCCGTTTGTCCCCACGGCGCTTTAACTCTTAGTACGATGCCCCTCGCTGAATGTCCAAGCATTCAACATAAGCTTCTTCCCGGAGCAAGTCCGATAAAACAACTTTTAATGGCCAGACGCTCCATACGCTTTTACAAAAATAGTGTTGCCGCCCATGACCTTCTGGAAGAGCTGATCGATACGGCGCGGTATGCTCCCACAGGGAGTAATAAACAGCAGGTGCAATGGACTGTCTTTGAAAACCCTTCAGAAGTAAATCGCCTTGCTTCAATGGTGATTGACTTTGCGAGATTAATGCTTCCATTAACAACAGATGAGACTATGGCTAAAAGTATGGAGCGTAAGATTGCGGCCTGGGATAAAGGGATAGATTCGATCCTGCGCAGTGCACCCCACTTAATAGTTGTCCATTCCCAGGCGGATTTACCATTTGCCGAGGCCGACTGTGTGATAGCTCTAACCTATCTGGAGCTTTATGCCTATGCCAAAGGGCTGGGGACATGCTGGGCTGGTTATCTGACCGCGGCGGCCAATTTCCATGAACCTCTCATACAGGCCATGGATCTCCCTCAGGGTCACAAATGCTTTGGCGCCGTGATGCTTGGCTACCCGCAATACAAGTATACACGAATACCCACGCGCAACGCGCCGGTTGTGACATGGCGTAAGTAACAGAAGATGACCCTGTCTTATGATTTTCTTTTCCAGCCTAATACCCAGTGCTTCGCTGATAACTTCCGCCGGATCGAGAGTGGCAAGGCCGGATAATCCTCCCAGTTGCATCCGGCAGAATCCGCAGTCCGCGACAATATTTTCGGTTCCGGTTTTCGGCTAACTTTGTTGGCTCAAGTTGTCGGCTTCCTCAGCGTATGTACTTCCAGGAGTGCATCCCCAAAGGGGCACAATAAAAACAGATCATTCCCTTTCCGGTGAGTGACGCCATTATGGCGTGGCGCACATAAACTTCCGGTATCTCCTCCTTGCTGCCTCATGATCCTTTGAAAGCGAAATGGTATAAATTTATTCTTTAGGATTTCAAAAGGCTTAATCAGCTTCTTGTTTATATGGAATAATTGAAGCTCTCCGCGGCAAGTCGCGGAGAATCTTCGATTCCTGAGGAACAATATCATTCGGTATTCGTTCGCTACCGAATTAAATTTTGTGAAGGGGTGTTGTTCTTACGCAGCAGAGCGGCAAACTTATCAGGCGCAACAGGCTTACTGAAATAAAAGCCCTGCATCTCATCGCAGATAAGATCTCGCAAAAAGTCCTTCTGCTCTTGCGTTTCCACACCTTCGGCCACAACAGTAAGACTTAGGTTCTTGCCCATGGTAATGATCGCTTGGGTAATCGCTTGGTTCTCGGAATCTTGCGGGAGGTTACGAATAAAGGACCTGTCCACCTTAAGCGTGTCGATAGGGAAGTGTTTGATTTGAGCGAGAGAAGAGTAGCCTGTGCCGAAATCGTCGATAGCGAGCCGCACGCCTAGTTTCTTGATATTGGTCAGCACCGCAATCATGCGCGCAGGATTCTGCATTATCATACTTTCCGTGATTTCTAATTCCAAAAGATTTGGCGCCATGCCGGAATCCACCAACACGGCTTTAATATCTTCAGATAAGTTGTCGTCCATGAGTTGACGAAGCGATAAATTTACCGCCATACAGACAGGGGGCAGGCCCTGGCGTTGCCAGGCGACATTTTGGGCGCATGCTGTTTTCATCACCCACCTGCCGATGGGCACGATCAACCCTGTTTCTTCGGCCACCGGAATGAATTGCATAGGGGTTATTGAACCAAGGGATGGGTTTTTCCAGCGCAGCAGAGCCTCTACACCCGTGATCATGCCGGTTTTGAAATCCACTTTAGCCTGATATTCTAATGATAGTTCATTGCGCTCCAGCGCACGACGCAGGTTTGTTTCTATAGAGAAGCGTTT
>PLMV01000036.1:17795-31169 GCA_003141615.1 Syntrophaceae bacterium | reverse complement strand
GTGCAATATGCTAAAAGAATAGTGGGCCGTAAAATGTATGGCGGTCAAACCACACATTTACCTCTGAAGGTTAATACATCAGGAGTTATTCCTCCTATTTTTGCTTCTTCGGTGATAATGTTTCCGGCAACCATTGCTACTTTTGCGCAGGAAGGTTGGATAAAAAATATTGCCGGATATTTAGTTCCGGGCAGGATAGGTTACGAAGTTCTTTATGTAGCTTTTATCTTTTTCTTTTGTTTTTTTTACACGGCAGTTACCTTTAAGCCGGATGATGTTGCCGAAAATATGAAAAAATTCGGCGGTTATGTTCCTGGAATAAGGCCCGGGAAAAAAACTGCTGAATATATTGAAAACGTATTGGAAAAACTAACTTTTAGCGGAGCTATTTACGTTTCCATAGTTTGCGTACTGCCCAGCGTTTTAATTTCTCAATTAAATGTTCCTTTTTATTTTGGTGGCACGGCGCTGCTGATTGTTGTCGGTGTAGCTATGGATACGGCGAGTCAAATTGAGTCACATTTACTTACAAGGCAATACGAAGGGTTTATGAAAAAAGGGCATATTGCCCGCAGGAGATAACGGAAGATATTAATAATGGTAATTCTGAAGCTTCCGGATGAAATTGAAAAAGCGAGAGCAAGTAATCGTATAGTTGCAGAGGTTTTAAGCAAGCTCAGGGAAAAAGTAAAACCCGGTGTAAGAACAAAAAATCTGGATAAATTTGCCGAGGAAATTGCGGAAAAAAGGGGAGCAAAACCGGCATTTAAAGGTTACCATGGTTATCCTTATTCTCTTTGCGTTTCAATAAATGAAGTTGTAGTGCACGGGATGCCTTCAGATAGGGTGTTGATCGAGGGCGATATTGTAGGGCTTGATTTTGGTGTTTATTATCAGGGCTTTTTCGGCGATGCAACCGTAACGTTGCCGGTAGGAAAGGTGACGGAAAAAGCTTCAAGGCTTATGCAGGTTACCGAGCAGAGTTTATACGCGGGCATAGCTCAAGCCAAAGATGGTAACAGGTTGGGAGATATATCAGCCGCTGTGCAGGATATGGTGGAAGATGCCGGTTACTCAGTAGTGAGAGATTTTGTTGGCCATGGAATAGGTAAAAATCTGCATGAAGACCCGCAGATTCCCAATTTTGGGAAAAAAGGACGCGGGATTGAACTGAAAAGCGGGATGATTTTGGCCATTGAGCCGATGGTCAATGAAGGAAAATATAAGGTACAAGTATTGCCGGACGGTTGGACGGTGATTACAAAAGATGGAAGCTTATCGGCTCATTTTGAGCACTCGGTAGCAATTACTGATAACGGGCCNNCGGGTAGAGCTTGAAAATGGGCATAAAGTATTAGCTCATATTTCCGGTAAAATGCGCATGCATTTCATCAAAATACTTCCGGGGGATAAAGTAACGGTAGAACTTTCGCCTTATGATTTAACCCGGGGCCGAATTACTTATAGGACGAAGTAAAAATATTTTTTTATTGAGAATAAGGAGTTGAAATCGTGAAAGTAAGGTCGTCTGTGAAAAAAATATGCGAGAAGTGTAAGATTGTCAAACGCAAAGGTGTTTTGCGGGTAATTTGTGAAAATCCTAAGCATAAACAACGTCAGGGCTAGTTTTTAATATTCAGGAGGTTATAGGTGGCACGAATTTCAGGTGTTGATTTACCGAAAAATAAAAGAATGGAAGTTGCTTTAACGTATATTTATGGCATTGGCCAGACGAGGGCAAAGCAAATCCTGAAAAATGCGGGCGTAAGTCCGGATACAAGAACAGATGATCTGGCCGACTCGGAAATATCAGCAATTAGAAATATAATCGATAAAGATCACCGGGTTGAAGGCGACTTGCGCAGGGATATATCCATATCTATTAAACGCTTGATGGACATTGGTTCTTACCGTGGTTTGCGACATCGCAAGGGACTTCCTGTAAGAGGACAGAGAACTCATACGAATGGCCGTACAAGAAAAGGTCCGCGGCGGGCTATTGCAGGCAAGAAAAAGTAATTTAATAATTCTGAGCTGGAGGCAAAATGGTTAAGGCAGTCAGAAAAACTGGCAAGAAAAAAGAAAAGAAAAATATTACCGAAGGGGTTGCACATATTCAATCCACTTTTAATAATACGATTGTTACAATAACTGATTTGAGTGGTAATGTAATTGCGTGGTCGTCATCCGGTTTACAGGGTTTTAAGGGGTCGCGTAAAAGTACTCCTTTTGCCGCACAAATGGCTGCGGAAGATGTTGTGCGTAAAGCCAAGGAACAGGGAATGCGCAAGGTGCAAGTCTATATAAAAGGTCCTGGCGCCGGCAGAGAATCGGCATTGCGATCATTGCAGCTTGCCGGGCTTACTATTACTATGATTCGCGATGTGACGCCTGTCCCGCATAACGGATGCAGGCCGCCGAAGCGTCGCAGAGTATAACAGAACAGTAAATTACGAATAATAATTGGAGAATAGGGAGGCTTTTTTGGCAAGATATACAGATTCCTCATGTAGATTGTGTCGCCGTGAAGGATTAAAACTCTTTTTTAAGGGCGACAGGTGCTATTCGGAAAAATGCTCCTTCGAAAGAAGGGATTATGTTCCGGGAGATCATGGTCAGGTGCATAAAAAACAACGTTCTGATTATGGTGTCCAATTGCGAGAGAAGCAAAAGCTAAAAAGAATGTATGGTCTTTTGGAAAAGCAGTTTAGAGGCTATTTTGAAAAGGCCGATCAGCAAAAGGGCATTACAGGAGTAAATTTGCTTGTACTTCTGGAAAGAAGATTGGACAACATGATTTTCCGCATGGGATTTGCTAATTCCAGAGTGGAGGCAAGGCAATTAATTAGTCATGGCCATTTTTTAGTTAATGGCAAACCGGTCAATATCCCATCATATTTGCTTAAAGCAGGAGATGGAGTTAGCGTTAAGGAAGGCAGCCGTAAGATAACTCGAATAATGGGAGCAATTGAAACTGTAGTAAGACGTGGCATGCCTCATTGGCTGGAATTGGATAAAGATAACTTCAAGGCCTCAATAAAAATGCTGCCGGTGCGGGAAGATTTAACCATGCCGGTGCAGGAACAACTTGTTGTCGAACTTTATTCGAAGTAAAAAATTAAATTATTTTCATAAACCAGCTTAAGGATGGGTTTAATTATGCAGAGGAACTGGTCAAGTTTGATTCGTCCCAAACGTATAGATGTTGATGAAGCGACGCATACGAATTTCTATGGAGAGTTTACCATTCAGCCCCTGGAAAGGGGTTTTGGGATAACATTAGGTAATGCGTTAAGAAGGGTGCTGCTTTCTTCTATTCAAGGTACTGCTATTGTTTCAGCAAAGATCGATGGTGTATTGCACGAATTTTCAACTGTACCCGGAGTTAAAGAAGATATAACAGATATTATTTTGAACTTAAAAGGTGTACGTTTTAAATTAGGACTAGCGGACACAAAAGAAGTGAGCATCAATATAGATCGTGTCGGAGCCATTACCGCCGCCGATATTATCACTGATGGCACAATTGAGGTTTTAAACCCCGATCATCATATTGCCACTCTATCCAGTGGATCTTTTAAGGCAAAATTGGTAGTGAAAATGGGCAAGGGATACCTTCCGGCGAAAAAGGAACTTGAACCTGACCAGCCCAAAGGAACAATTAATATTGACGCCATTTTTTCACCGATTAAAAAAGTCAATTATGTCGTTTCTTACGCGCGAGTCGGTCAGATTGCCGATTATGACAAGCTCACTCTTGAAGTTTGGACGGATGGCAGTGTAAAACCGGAAGATGCCATTGCTTATTCCGCAAAAATAATGAAACAGCAATTAGACACATTTATCAACTTTGAAGAAATTGAGGAAGAAATTATACCGGAAAAAGAAGATGAACAGGAAAATGTAAATAAAGTCTTATTACGTTCAGTAGAAGATTTGGAACTTTCCGTCCGGTCGGCTAATTGTTTGAAGAATGCAGGAATTAACACTATTGGAGAGTTAGTGAAGAAAACAGAAGCGGAGATGCTCAAAACAAAGAATTTTGGCCGCAAATCGTTAAGTGAAATCAAAGATATTCTTAATGAATACGGTTTTACTTTTGGAATGGATATTGATTCCGTAAAGTAGAATAAAAATAATTTACTAAAATGGTAGCACAAATAGTTTTTTAGAATTTAACTGGTTAGGAAAGGAAGATATTAGCGATGCATCATGGTAAAACGGGTAGTAAGCTAGGGAGGACTTCTAGCCATAAGGAAGCCATGCTTCGTAATATGGTTACTTCTGTTATAAAATATGAACGTATTCGTACGACAGACATGAAAGCAAAAGAGTTGAGAAAAGTGGCGGAGAAGATGATTACTTTAGGCAAAAAAGGCAGTCTTCACGCTCGCCGTCAGGCCTTGTCTGTTGTCCGGGATAAATCATTAGTAAGTAAACTTTTCGGGGAGCTTACCGAACGCTACCATAACCGTGCGGGCGGATATACAAGAATTATCAAGGTCGGACATCGATTTGGTGATAATGCACCTGTTTCCATTTTGGAATTTATTCCTGATGAGAAAAAGAAGGAAAAAGCAAAGCCAAAGGCTAAAGCGAAAGCAAAAGAAAAGACAGCCGAATAGCTTGTCCATGCATTAGAAAATAAAAAAGGCAGGGTTTGAACCCTGCCTTTTTTTATGGTTGTTTTTTCGCATCAAAAAATGTATTTAACCTTCAGTCGCCGTCATGCGGCTGTATTTGTCGATAGAGGTCGGCTTGAATCTACTTATTATCGGTGCCGTATTTTGTTGAAAGCGATATTATTTATTAAGATTTTAATTCGCATAAATAAAATAAATTAAAGGAGGTTTGGCTATGGCAGAAAAGAAAATTGGCGAAGTAATGAAATATTTTTCAAAACCTTCGGTGGCCGCGGTAAAAATAACGGAAGGAGAAATAAATGTTGGTGACAGCCTTAAATTCTCCGGCCACACTACGGACTTTACCGATGTTATCGAATCTATGGAAGTGGAAAATAAATCAGTGCAAAAGGCTGTAGCCGGCGATTTCATCGGTGTTAAAGTTTCCGATCGCGTGCGGCCTGGCGATGAAGTATTTAAGGTAATATCGGATTAAGCGCATTAAATTTTCACGTTCATAAAATTCTTTAATTAAAAAAGAACGCATAAAGCTAATGTTGCGTCTAAAATTCGCAATGGTTTTCACTTTGCATAAAACCAATGTCATAGTTTGAATATAAAGGGAAAATGGTGATGGAAAGCGCGATAGCAAAAGCAATCCAGCTTAAATATCAGCCGGTGGCTCTGTGCTGGTCCAATGAAAAACCGCAAGTCGCGATGCAGTTTCAGGAGGGCAAGTGGGGCTGTGTCATGTGGCTTGCCGCCCATGCCGCGAAAGGAAAAACGGCTGTCGCGGATGCAAAAACATTCGGCTGTTTCGGCGGAGGAGTCGGCCTGGGATTCGGCGATCAGTATAAAAATTTCCCGGGCGGCGAAGAAGGCTTCTGCCATTTTCTTTCCGACGGAAATGTAAACAGAGAAGGCGGGAAGGAGTTGGCCGAAAAAATCAAGCCCTTTATGCGCGCTGAAGCTTACGATAATTTTCTGCATGGCGAGCGCTACGTTAAATCTCCCGCGCTCGTTAAAAAATTTCTTGAAAACCTTCCACTGACAGAAATTCCGGAACAATATGTTGTTTTTCAGCCATTGGATACCGTTGATACAAAGAAGGAGAAACCTCAGACGATAATTTTCTTTGTTAATCCCGATCAACTTTCCGCATTAGTCGTTCTGGCAAACTTCGGGCGCGGGGATAATGAGAATGTGATTATTCCTTATGCCGCCGGGTGCCAGACCATCGGCATTTATCCTTACCGGGAGGCAAAGTCAGCCAAGCCACACGCCGTTGTGGGCCTGACTGATCTTTCCGCTCGTGTCTATGTCCGCAAGCAATTAGGCGATCCTCATCTTATGACTTTTTCTGCGCCATTTGCTCTATTTGAAGAAATGGAGCAGAATGTCCCCGGCTCTTTTTTGGAGCGCCATACCTGGCAGAGTCTATTGTCAGAAAACAAATAAAATTTCCCCACTGCACATTTTATAAATTCGTTGCCTGCCCAGATAAGGTATGCTAATTTAACGCACATAAATAATCTTTTGTAAAAATAATTAAATATCAATAATATAGCGATGAAAGTAAACAATATAAATCCTTCCGCATATCTTGACAATTTAAATGTTGATACGATGCATTTCGGTCTTACGGCAATTACTGAGCTGTTGTCGCGGCTGGAAAATCCACAAAATTCATATAAGACAATATTGATTGCCGGTACCAATGGCAAAGGATCAACCGCGGCGATGATTTCTTCAATCTTGTCTAGTGCCGGTTATAAGGTTGGTCTTTACACCTCTCCGCATTTGGTTGATGTTCGGGAAAGGATTGTCGTCAACGGAAAGAAAATTTCCCTGAAGGAATTTAATCAGACTATTGCGGATGTGAAAGATAAAATTAAACAGCCGGTAACTTATTTTGAATTTTTAACCGCCGCAGCCTTTGTATGTTTTCAACGCCAGAAAGTAGATATTGCCGTGCTGGAGGTCGGTTTAGGCGGCAGGCTTGACGCGACAAATGTTTGTAAGCCGCTGGTTTCGGTAATCACCAATATTGCTTTCGACCATACGGATTATCTAGGCAATACTCTGAATTCAATTGCCCGCGAAAAAGCAGGGATCATCAAGCAAAAGGGCATCTGTATTACAGCGGCAAAACAAAAAAAGGTTGTGGATGTATTAAGAGACGTCTGCCAGCGCCGCCGCGCGAAATTTTATTGTCTAGGACGCGATATAAAAATCAAAAAACAAAAAGATGGTTTTTTCACTTATCAAGGATTTAATCGTAATCTGAAAAATTTAAAGATTCCTCTGCAAGGCGATCATCAGTTATCTAATGCCGCTCTGGCTTTGGCGGCAATCGAACTTTGCGAAAAGAAAGGTTTTAGTATTGCTGATACAGCGATTTATGCGGGACTCAAAAATACACATTGGGAAGCCAGACTGGAAGTTTTGCAAAATCAGCCTCTTTTTCTTCTCGATGGAGCTCATAATCCTGCAGGCATTAGCGTTCTATGCCGTACTTTAAAAAAAGATTTTTCTTATCGCCGTTTAATTCTTATCTTTGGGTCTCTTGCTGATAAGGATTATCGTCGAATGCTGCAAAAAATAATTCCTCTCACCTCAATAATAATATTAACACAACTAAAAACCAAGCGGGCTGTGTCGGTGAACGATATTATGGAGACAGTGAAGAAAATGGGCTATCCGGCAATTGTCACTGAAAATGTAAAGCAGGCAATTGAGCGGGCACAGGCCATGGCTAACAAGCAGGACTTGATCTGTGCCACTGGTTCTTTTTATCTGGCCGGTGAAATAAAACAGGCATTTCGGGACTGTTGAAAAACGCTCATACCCTGAAGGGCACGCTCATCTGCTGTGTTACGCTGCAAACCGCACCGCTCAACGTATATCTATACGTGTGACCTTTAGGTTATACGCCTCGCAGTTCGGTTTTTTGCGCGCCTTGCATCTGAGCATTTTTGAACAGTCCATAATCATGGGGCTTTAAACAATCCCATTTCCTAAACTTGTCTTATGTGATAATACAAAACCACAATAAAAAGTATACCAAACTGATGAATGCCGCTCTGGGAGTTGCCGCAAAGGTAGAATGATGAATGCAATTGGGCATAAGAAACTCAACATATTAAATCTTGATTTAACTATTGCCTTCCTGATTGCGATAATAATTTTTATTTCCTGCCCCGGAGCTTTTGCTGTCGAGCCCAAAAATAATGACAATCCTGTGAATATTAAAACGGACAGTATGAATGGCGATGATTTTTCCGACGTAGCCTATGTTCAAGGAAAAGTGACCGTAATTTATAAAGGTCAAGCTCCCGATGCCGAGGATACAGAAGTAGATAATAAAAACAATATTGCCAGCGCTCCCGGAGCTTCGGCTGTTGAAACCAAGAATAATGGCAATCCTGCAAACATCGAAGCGGACAGTATGGATTACGACAATGTTCGTGACGTATACCATGCCCAAGGGAAAGTGAACATAATTTATAGCGGTGCCGCTCTCTATGCCGATGATATGGAACTGGATAATAAAAACAATATTGCCACCGCTCAGGGCAATGCCTCTCTGAAAATGGGAGAAGATACCATGCAGGGTGATAAGATTGTTTTCAATATTGAAAACAAAACCGGCGCTGCTTATAACGCCCATGCTTTTTATGCGAGGAACCATTTCTATATAAAAGGCGATAAAATTGAGAAAACCGGAGAAAATACATATTTCATCGAAAACCCTGTTGCCACAACTTGTGACGGCGCTAATCCTGATTGGCAAATTGCCGGCAGTGAAATGAAGGTAACAATTGAAGGTTATGGCCTGATGAAAAACGCCCGGTTACTGGCGAAAGGTTTGCCGGTGTTCTATTCTCCATTTCTTCCTTTTCCCGCAAAAACTCAACGTCAATCGGGATTTCTTATCCCGTATATTTCCTCCTCCTCAGATGACGGTATCGATGTTGAGGTCCCTTATTTTTGGGCGATTTCTCCGCAGATGGACGCAACGTTTTATCAGCGTTATATCGAAAAAAGAGGATTTAAAGAAGGAGCGGAATTCAGATACTATTTAGGAAATAATTCATCCGGTACTTTTTACGGCGATTACATGGAGGATACGAAACATATTATCGAAACGACCGATGCCGCAACCAGCCGCGACTGGCAGGAATCGCATAAGCGCTGGTCTTATTATTTAAATCATCAAACGAATTTTGATCCGCAATTTTATGTGAGGACCGATTTACAACAAGTATCCGACAAATGGTACTTTAAAGATTTTTCGGCGCACAACTACTATCTTGATCATTATGCCCAAACGGCGGATGATCCGTTTAAGAAGGTTACTTTTCAGGGTGATCAATCTCTGCGTTCTCTGGAATCAACAGTCCGCGTGGTTAAAAGCTGGTCTAATTACAATTTGACAGGATTGATCAGCTCCACTGACGATTTTGCGGCCGCTAATAATGATCAAACTTTGCAGAAATATCCGGAGATCATTTTTACGGGCACCAAACAGCCCTTTTTGAAAACACCCTTATATTACGAATTTGCGGGCACTTATGATTATTTCTACCGGGGCGAAGGTCAAAAGGGCCACTACGTTGATTTGTCACCAACTGTTTCCGCGCCGTTTAATATATCCCGCTATGTGAAAGTAATTCCGCAGTTTGCTTTGAAAGAGACATACTGGAGCCGGGATGACAATTCAATTGGAACGGAAAATAAAAACGGTGATAGAACAATTTATAATGCTTCATTAGACTTAAGCAGTCAAGTCTCCCGGGTATTTGATGTAAATGTGCAAAATTGGGAAAAAGTCAGACATGAAATAAAACCGGAAATAATCTATTCTTACGTCCCCAATGTGTCCCAAAATAACATTCCTGATTATTTGCCTGCGGTGTCGCCGGTTGTAACGCCTGTCACAGCGTCTTCAGGGAACGCTTTCATGGAACAAAACGCTGTTGCCTGGTCACTTACGAACACTTTTATCGCTAAAATAAAAGATGAAAAAGGCGCCTATAGCTATCTGGAATTTCTCCGGCTTAAACTGTTTCAAACTTATGACATCAATGAAGCGAATAAGGGTATGGCGGGGATTATTAATGAAAGACGGCCTTTATCTGATATCGGGATGGAGTTTGATTTTACTCCTTATAAATATTTTTCTTTTATGGCGCGCAATCAATACAGCATTTACGATGGCTGGACACAAACGAATTATGATTTGAATATCAAAGATTGGCGCGGAGACACGCTGGTGCTCGGTTACCGTTATACTTTAGGCTCTATCGAAGAAATTAACGTTAGCTTAAAAGCGGTAATTACACCAAGTATTGACGGCACATTTATTTCGAGACGCGATCAATTTAATTCCCAAACAGTAGAGAATACAGTGGGGCTTATTTATCACAAACAATGCTGGAGCATGGGATTAGATTATACCCAGACGGCTACCGATAATAGAGTTGAATTTAAAATATCACTGGCCGGTTTGGGCAAGTTGTAAATTTAATCAACGATGATCACTTCTCTGTGCGAACGTCTGGTAATGTCGAAGAGAAATAATCCCGCAGTCCGTCATAGATGAAGAGAACTGCTTTGACGTAAACGTCGCTGTGGTTGTAAGCAAAAACAGCTTTGTACTTGCTATCGTAATCGCCGATATTATCGCCTGTCAAATTATTTTTGTAAAGGTAGTTTTCCACACTGAAGATAGTATCTTCTATAGAGAATGGATCAATATCATCATCAAGTCCGTTTGAATCGATAAAGAACGCCAGCAGGGACGAAGGAATAAACTGACCCCAGCCTATTGCGCCGGCATATGAACCAGTAAAGTACTGCGGCGGATGTCCCGTCATCCGTGAAAATTTGTAAAGAGCCGTGATTTCACGAACAGCAAATTTTGTCCGGTTTGTGAAAATGTATTGAGACACCAAAGAATTGAACGCGTAGAATTTGCCGCGCTGCTGACGATCGGCGAAATTAGTTTCGATGCCAATAATGGCGGCGATCAATTCCTTGTGGATCCCGTGCTTCGCCTCTGCCCGGTTGAAAATCTCGATGTGGTTCTCAATAAATGTCTTTCCTTTTTCGATTTTGGCATCCACGCCTATTCGGGCGAAGTACCAGGAGATATCGTGTTTCTTGTCATGATCGGTCTGCTTTTCCGCCGACTTCTGAAAATATTGGTCTATATTGGGGTGAATTTGGAAAGTTTCATTCTGAATCTGTTCATTGAACCATTCTCCGGGTACTCCGTTCATGATCAGCTGGTGCTTCAGTTCTTTAATCTTAACGACGACAACTGAGTCTGGATTTTTTTTCAATTCGGGAGCAATCGGGATTTCATCATGTGGTTTTGCATTGATTATCTGGTTTTTCTTAACCTGCTCATTATTGGACGCGCAGCCTAGAAACATGAAGACTATAAAAGATATGATTAGCGAATATCTCAATTTCATTTTGTACAATTCATAAATGAGAATACTTATATTCCCTTTAATGTTTTAGCTTCACGTAAATGCATTTAATAGACAATAAACGATATTGTCAAATCTTTTCGATTTATTGACAGCACAAGCGATGTATGTTCTTGTAATCACGTTATGGTTAATGTATAAATTCTGCAAGCAAGGTTAGTGGAACCCCCTTCGGTAGGAGCCGGAGGCTCCCTACAATAACGTGACCTCCCGCGGGTTATGCCGCATTCCTCCCCCGGCTTCAGATGGGGGATTCCAACCCGCGGGATTAAATCGGGACAAAACAATGCATTTAAAAGAAGTTACATTTCATCCCCAAAAATATCCGGTAAAAAATTTCTATCCTTTTAATCTGCCTCTTTTTCACGAAACAAAACAAGTAACATTTTATTCACCGGTTACATTATTTGTTGGTGAAAACGGCACGGGGAAGTCCACCTTACTGGAAGCACTTGCTCTTGCCTGCAATATTCATATCTGGCGCAACAACCAAAGGAGCCGGCCGGAACATAATCCCTATGAAGACAAGCTTCACCAATATATATCCGTGCAATGGTCAAACGGCCGCGTGCCCGGATCGTTTTTCGGATCAAAAATATTTCAGCACTTTGCTGAGTTACTGGATGAATGGGCTGCGGCGGATCGCGGTCAGTTGAATTATTTCGGCGGGAAATCTTTGACTACCCAATCGCACGGACAATCGTTGATGTCCTTTTTCCGTAGTCGCTATCAAATTAAAGGCCTATATCTGCTGGATGAACCGGAAACAGCACTATCGCCTAGCTCACAGATAGAGCTTCTGGATATTCTTAAAAATATGAGCGCCGCCGGTCACGCGCAATTTATCATCGCCACTCATTCACCGCTTTTAATGGCTTGTCCGGGAGCAATAATCTATACTTTTGATAATTCCCCGGTTCAGCAGATTCAGTATGAACAGACCGAACATTACCGCATTTATAAAGATTTCATGGCAGATAGAAACAAATATCTGAAACAAAAAGGTGAAAAATAAAAAAAGGATATAATGATTATGCTGACAAAACAAAACATCATCGCGGAAGCCAAACGGTTGAAATTTGCCGATATCGGTTTCACTGACGCTCAGCCTTTTGTCTCTCAAAAGGAATATTTGCTGGCGCATCAGGAAGAGTATGGCTGGGCAGAAGCAGTCGGTTTAGGTCTGCTTGCGGGAACGGATCCTAAGAACATTCTTCCCAACGCGAAATCCATTATCGTGCTGTTGGAATCTTATTTCGAAGAAGCGTTTCCGCTCAAAATGGAGCGTAATTTCGGCCGCTGTTATCTCGATGATGACCGGGTAACCAAAGACGGTCTGTCGCTTAAAATCAAGGCTTTCCGGAAGTTTCTCCGGGAAAACGGTGTTGATTCCAAGGTGCCATTCAACCTGCCGCACCGTTTGTCAGCCGCTCGCGCCGGCCTGGGCACGTTCGGCAACAACTGCGTTTTTTACGCGCGGCGTGTCGCCCGCGGAAGTTCTTTTGTTTTTCCCATTGCTATTGTGATTGATGCTGAATATCCTCGCGATGAACCAGATATTGCCATCGGTTGCCCCCAGTGGTGCCGTAATGCCTGTGTGGCGGCGTGCCCTACCCGCGCGCTCAAGGGAGGCGGAAAAATTGATCCGCGCCGCTGTATCTCCTTTTTAACGTATTATGGCGAGGGGCTCACTCCGCTTGAACTTCGCGAGCCTATGGGCATGTATGTGTACGGATGTGATCGTTGCCAGAATGTTTGTCCCCGCAATACCCCCTGGATGTCCGGGGAAAAACCGCAAAATCCCCGTGTTTTAGCCAAGGCCACAGATTTCGATCTTTCGTGCCTGCTGCATATGGATAAACCATATTTTGAAAAGAAAATCTGGCCGCACATGTTCTACATGTCCGCTGATGATCTCTGGCGCTGGAAGATGAATGCGGCTCGCGCCATGGGCAATAGTCTTAATCCGGTTTATGTCGCAGACCTTATCCGCACGTTTAAAGAAAATTCTGATGAGCGCGTAAAGAGCATGATTGCCTGGGCGCTGGGACGCATAGGCAATAAAGAGGCAATGGCCGGACTGGAAAAGTTTTCTCAAGACAGCAAGGGCATAGTGAAGGAAGAAATCGAACAGGCTATTAAATCATCTGCTGCAAAATTATAAACAAAACTTATTCTTCTTCAACCGAGATGTCGATGATTTCAAAGTTGCGCGTACCGCCGGGTGTTTGCACATTGATTTCACTGCCGAT
>PLMV01000036.1:9479-17757 GCA_003141615.1 Syntrophaceae bacterium | reverse complement strand
CTTTCTTTGGCGGCGGAGTATTCAGCGTTTTCGGAAATATCGCCGTGCGCGCGCGCAACTTCAATATCGCGAACATTTTCAGGAATGGATACGTTTTTTATCGTTTCCAAATCTTTTTTCAATCTTTCAAAACCCGCTTTTGTAATCGGTATTCTTTGCATAAAAACTCCAGATTGTTTTTGTCCTGACGTAATCTGTTTAAAACAACGGGCAGGATAATTGCTCGATTCTTGTTTAATAAAGAATAAGTACCCTGTCAAGAAACATTTGTCCAATTATGCTATTTATGCCATAATCCCGGGTATGAACCCCAAAGCAAGCNNAATTACCTGCGCGTTTCCATAACTGACAGGTGCAATTTGCATTGCAGTTATTGCCGGCCAAAAGAAGGGATTTCTTTGCAGGGGCATGATGATATTCTGCGCTACGAGGAAATAATTCACATCGTTTCAGTCGCCGTTGGGATGGGATTGGTCAAGGTACGGGTAACAGGTGGCGAGCCACTCGTCCGTCGCGGATTCATTGACTTTATTGCCGCGCTGAAAAAAATTAACGGTTTAAAAGACATCAGNNAACGGCATTCTTCTGGAAGAATTCGCCCGGAATATTTTTGACGCCGGTATTTGCCGCATCAACATCAGCCTTGATTCGCTGAATAAAGATAAGTATTTCCGCATTACCAATGGCGGAAATTTGGATGCCGTTTTGCGTGGGATTGCCCGGGCTGAAGAAATTGGTTTTTCTCCGATAAAAATTAACACTGTTGCCATTAAAGGTTTCAATGATGATGAAGTATTGGATTTTGCTCAATTAGCCGTAAATAAACCCTTTCAAGTACGGTTTATTGAATTGATGCCGGTTGGGCAGGTAAATTCAGGTTACAGCGAAGATTATATGCCGACAACGCAGTTAATACAAAAAATCAGCGGGCGCTATGAACTGGAGAAAATAAAAGATAAAAAAAACAAATCAGACGGTCCGGCCAAAATCTTTAAGATAAAAGGCGGGCGCGGCGAGATTGGTTTTATTAACCCGGTGAGCGACCATTTTTGTTCCACCTGCAATCGCCTGCGTCTAACTTCCGACGGAAAATTGCGGGTGTGCTTACTTAAAGAAGATGAGATTGATTTAAAAAAGGCGTTGAGGGAAAATTGCAGCGACACAGAACTGAAAAAACTTATCCGGGAAGCGATATTATTAAAACCAAAACAACATGATCTGGTCTGTACGGAAATGCATTTGAAAAAATGTTACCGGAACATGTCAGAGATTGGTGGTTGAAAAACAGTAATCAAAAAGATACATTTTTAAAGAAATAAGGTATAATTACGGGGTATGATGTGGCTTCGTGAGTATATGGCGGCGAGTCCGCCAATTAATTTGGTAAAAGTTTAGCCGGGGATCACTCAAATGTTTTTCGATCAAAAAGCGGCCAAATTATCCGATGAACGATTGAAAACAACGCTGGGGCGCTATATCGTTTCGCGGCAAAAAGAACTGATTTTAGATTTAGTGGCTCCGCACGCCGGTGAAAGAATACTGGATATAGGTTGCGGTACAGGCGATAATTTGCAATTTTTCCGGGATAAGTGGTGTTCCGTAACGGGAATTGATTCCTCCGCGGAAATGCTGGAAATCGCCCGGGCAAAACATGGTGATCACGCTGAATTAATTTTGGCTCAAGCCGAAGACATTCCCTTTTCTGACAATGAATTTGATATTGTAACCATAATTAATGTTCTGGAAACTGTAAATGATCCGCAGAAAGTTATTGCGGAAGCAATCAGGGTCTGCAGTGGCCGTGTTTTTATCGGATTTTTAAATAGCTATTCCTTTGCCGGAACAAAACAACGATTAAAGGAAATATCCGGTTTCCCCATCGCGCAGAAAATACACTTTTTTAGTTTGAATGAAATTAGAACCATGGTGAGAAATTTAATTGGTGATACTGACATTAAATGGGGCAGTGTTATTTATTTCCCCGGCATTGTTTACGATTTTTTCGAGGAGCTGGAAGAAGTGTTTCCTCTGGAAAAAAATCCATTGGGCGCTTTCGTTGGCTTTGCTTTTCCCGTAAAATACACTTACCGTACAGCGCAAAGCCCGATTATGGAAACGTTTGAATTAAATGCTAAATCCCGCGATACGGCTCCGGAAACTGTGCGTGGTATGTTGCGGCAGGCGGATAAATGATCAAAGAGGCGATGCTATACGAAAAACTTGATGACCAACGCGTGCATTGCAATTTATGCGCGCATAGATGCACGATTAAGCCGGACAGGCGGGGCATCTGCGGTGTACGGGAAAACAGGGACGGCATTCTTTACTCTCTGGTTTATGGAACACTGATTGCCGAACACATTGACCCTATCGAAAAAAAACCATTCTTTCATGTTTATCCGGCCTCCAATTCCTATTCCATCGCTACAGTAGGATGCAACTTGAGTTGTGATTTCTGCCAGAACCACGACATTTCACAGATGCCGCGCTCCACGCGCATGATAACCGGCGAAGATTTTCTACCCGCGGAAATCGCGGCGCGGGCGAAAAAAAGCGGCTCCAAAACAATCGCCTATACTTATACCGAACCGACAATCTATTTTGAACTGGCCTACGATACAGCGAAAATTGCCGTCGAGAACGGCTTGAAAAATGTGTTTGTAACCAACGGCTTTATGACCCCTGAAACAATTGATATGATGGCCCCTTATTTGACCGCCGCCAATGTGGACTTGAAATCTTTCCGCGACGAGTTTTACAAAAAACGCTGCGGGGCAAGGCTCAACCCCATTCTGGAAAGTTTAAAAAAAATGAAAGAAATGGGAATCTGGGTGGAGATAACCACTTTGCTCATTCCAACTTTAAACGACAGTGACGAAGAACTAAAAGACATCGCGCAATTTATTGCCGGATTGGGCGTCGAGACTCCCTGGCATATCAGCCGCTTTCATCCGCAGTTTAAAATGCTGAACGTTCCGGTAACTCCTGTTTCCTCATTGCATCGGGCGGTGGAAATCGGCAAACAGTCCGGATTAAAATACGTTTACAGCGGCAACGTGCCCGGTGATGAAGGTGAAAACACACATTGTTTCCATTGCGGTAATCTTTTGATTGAACGTTACGGTTTTAAAGTTGTAAAAATTAATCTAGCAGGGAATAAATGCAACAAATGCGGGACGGAATTAAAAGGTGTATTTAATGAAACTCAAGTTTTAGGAACATAGTGAACTAAAACTTGTAAGTTGAATTATCCCAGGAGCGAAGCGACGCGGGATTAGTGATACCTTGTTAAGGAACGAAGTGAACTGCAACCTGTAAGTCGAACTAATGAAACTCAAATATTACAAACGCAGTGCAGTAATATTTGCAAGTTGTCATGAGGCTAAAACTTCAAAAGCAAAGCGCATTGAAGTTTTTTAGCCGAATTATCCAGTAATCAAAGATTATTGGAAATTATCCCGCCATAGGCGGAGGATATCAAAGATATCCGTGCTATCCCGATAGCGCAGCGTGTCGAGATTAATGATACCACCTCGCAGATGTTAATTACTAGGAAAGTGATATAAGCAAATATCATTGCAAAGGAGGCATAAATGCAATTCCCGCATCTTTTTTCACCAATCACCATTAACGGTATGACCTTAAAAAACCGGGCGGTTATGCCGCCTATGGGCACTGGGTATGGCAATTCCGACAGCACAGTCAGTGACCGGCTGGTGGCGTACCTTGCCCGGCGGGCGCAGGGCGGCACAGGTCTGATCATTACTGAGGTATGTGCGGTCGATCCGCGCGGCAAGGGTTTCCCCAACGAGGTCGGCGTCTGGAACGATTCGTTTATTCCGGGACTGGCGCGCATTCCGGAGGCCTTGCATCGCTATGGGGCCAAGACTGCGCTGCAGTTGCATCATGCCGGCCGCGAGACCTTTGAGGCTGCGGCCGGCGCTATGCCCGAGGCACCTTCGGCCATACCCAGTGTTATCTTGGGTCAACCCTGCGAGGCAATGTCTCTGGAGCGCGTTGCTCAAGTGATAGGATCCTTTGCCAGGGCGGCCGGACGCGCAAAGGCAGCTGGTTTTGATGCTGTGGAACTCCACGGTGCCCACGGGTATCTGTTGAATCAGTTTCTTTCGCCTTTTTCCAACCAACGAAACGATCAGTACGGCGGCAGCGATGAAAATCGCATGCGCTTCGTTTTGGAAATCGTTGCAGGAGTACGTAAGGTTGTGGGGCCGGATTTCCCTGTTTGGATTCGCGTATCGGCCGATGAGTTGGTGCGTGGCGGTTATGACTTGGACTTCATGCAGAAATTCGCGCCCAGAATGGTGGCGGCCGGAGTTGATGCCATCCACTGTTCGGCGGGGGTTTATTCCACGCCCGGCAACCTTTCCGTTGCGTCGATGGATACCGATCCCGGGTTTAACCTGTTTCGTGCCCGTGCCCTGAAATCCGTTGTGAATGTGCCGGTAATCGGCGTGGGACGTATTAATAACCCCGAACTGGCCGATCAGGCCATTGCCCGCGGTGATGCTGATTTAATCAGTTTCGGACGTCAACATCTGACCGATCCGGACTTCATCAACAAGGCCCACGACGGCGCTTTCGACGATATCCGCTGGTGTACGGCCTGCAATCAGGGTTGCATTGAACGCTTGAGTTTCGAAATGAAATCCGCCACGTGCAGTTTTAATCCTGAGTGCGGCCGCGAATATAAGGGGCCAGCCTCCAAGGCCGATCCTTCCCAGCGCGTGTGGGTCATCGGCGCCGGACCTGCCGGTCTGTCGGCCGCTATGGCGGCGGCAGCGCGGGGGCATAAGGTGGAGATATTCGAGAAAGAGGAAAAACCCGGAGGGCAGCTGTTATCAGCCAGTCGACCGCCGCACAAAGCAGTCTTCATGGATTGGGTCACATGGGCGTTGCATCAGTTGAAAAAAAGTTCCACGCCTGTTCATTGTCAACATACCGTGAATAAAGAGGAAATAAAACAGCGCCGACCCGATGCCGTGATTATCGCCTGTGGCGCTTATCCGGTTACCGCCCCGATTCCCGGCTTTGATTCTAAAATGGTGGCGGATGCCCGTGATGTGCTTACGGGCAAGGTCGAGCTTGTGAGCCCGGTCGTGATCTTGGGCGCGGGTTATGTGGGTATGGAGACCGCGGACTATCTGCTGGCCAAAGGTATTGCAGTTACGGTATTGGAGATGCAGCCGTTCCCGCCGGTGGGTAAACTGACCGCGCATGGGTACTGGCTGCACAAGCGCATCAAGGATGCCGGCGGCCGGCTGATTTTCGGCGCTCAAGTATTGGATATTGAGGCCGGAGATGTGCGCTATCGCCAGAATGATGCCGAACGAGTGGTGGAGAGCGCGGCCATGATCGTGACGGCCATGGGCGCCAAGTCGGAGAATTCCCTGGAGGATGTGCTCAAGGAGCTGGCCATTCCCTTTCGAACAGTCGGTGACGCCAAAACCCCGCGCCGCATCTTGGAAGCCATCCACGAAGGCCATAAGGCAGGGGAAGGAATTTAGGATGTACTAAACGCAATTCAAACCTGACGACAAACATCAACCTGCTTGTCGTCATCTAAGAGCGCCCCAAGAAAAAAAGGCCCCATAACCGTGCAGCGGTTATGGGGCCTTAAGTCTTTTTAGAAATCTGAAACTGTTACAGACTTATTTTATATCTATCGCTTCGAGGACAGCCTCAACTCTGCGGTTCTTCTGCCGCCCTTCCTCAGTGTCATTGCTGGCAATCGGCCTTCGGTAGCTCACAGCGGTAATTTTATTTATCTTCCACTGGAACATCCGGCGCTCCTTGGAACGTCAGTGCGCAAGAAAGTCAACGCCAAGTCTTAAGTATTTAATATCTGTTATTTTAAAAGAAAAAATATCTGTTTGTTTCTAAATGAAGAACCCCGCAGCACGCTACGGGGTTCTTTTATGTTGTTAAACTATTAGAAAACGGAAAAATTAATTCTTGATGGTATAATCGACGGCTGCTTCTACGCGACGATTCTTCTGCCGCCCTTCTTTCGTTTTATTGCTGGCAATCGGTTTATCCATACCGAAACCCTGTGCCTTTATACGATTTGCATCAATACCGTTTTCGACCATGTATTTCTTTACAGCTTCAGCGCGTCTCTGGGAAAGTTTTTTATTGTAAGCAGCCGTACCTACACTATCCGTATGTCCTTCGACTACGACATTAAGATCGGGATATTGTTTCATCACTCCAACCAGACTATCGATGTCTTTGTAGTAACCTTTCTTAATGGTTGATTTATCAAAATCGAATTCGACATCAAGTGTCTGTCTGCCTTTTTCAATAATGACAGGCTTGGGAGCTGGTGCAGGAGGAGGAACCACAACCGGAGCAGGTTCCTCAACCTTGGGGATGGGGGCAACAACCGGAGCAGGTTCCTCAACCGTGGGGGCAACAACGGGAGCAGGAGGTTCCACAGCCTTCGTTTTTCCGCCGAAGGAGAAAGCAATTCCTGCAGTGTAGAGGAAATCGTTATACACGCCATTCAGGGGAAGGATGTGGCGAATATCTGCCCGTAGAGCAAGATCGTCCGCCATGAAAAATTTAGCGACACTGTCCGGAAGGAATAATTCTAGGCCGGCGCCGTAATCAACAGAAAATTTATCCCTGTCTTCTATACCAGCAGGGTTTTGGTAATGAATTCCTCCGACGCCTACTGCCAGAAATGGCACAAGCCGGCTCTCCGGCATGAAATGGTAGAGGCCTTCAATACCGTAACCACCTATATTGACATTATCATTGTTAGTAATAGGATAAACATATGTTTTTGTCGGGACGTAGTCAAAAAATCCTTCCACTCCCCAATTCTTTGTAAAGTTATAACCGGCGCGCAAACCGAAAGTATATGTATACGGGTCTTGGTAGTTTTCATTGCCTTCGAAGGTATAACCTCCAATAAAGGGCGTAACTGTAAAAGAGCCGGCCCTGACTTCTGCTTGTGCTGTCGTGACGACAGCCATCAGCATTACAATAACTGTTAACATGCCAAATTTCTTCATAATCTTCTCCTTTCATTCCTGTTTTTTAAATAAATCTATTTTATTTTAAAAACCCCTAAATATATCGACCTTCGATAAATATTTTTCTTAATACTAAAATAAATCTTTTATGTCAAAGGTATTCTTATCATATAATCGCCAGATGAAAATATTAGCACTTGACATCTGGAGGAACCAACAGAATTAATAGTCACTCTTCATTCAAAAGGTCAGAATAAATATAATATATTTTATATGTTTGTCATGTATTATAAAAGATAACATATAAAATGTAACAATTCAAGCACTTTAATGACATCTGCGGCCACCAGTTGGGCGACGAAGTCTTGAGGGATGTGTGGCGCGTACGGGCAAGAATAATACGCGAAATGTGGACGTTGTGGCTCGTTACGGAGGCGAGGAATTCGTGGTGGTTATGCCCGAAACTGATACCCCGGGAAAGGGACAAGAAATTAATAGTCAAGCACAAATGAATGATTAAATTTGATTTTTCAAGCGGGATATTATACACAATCCGCCATGAAAAAGATTAACTCCACCGAACACAATATTTATAAAGGGATGGCGCTTATTGCCGACCCGATTCATCAATATATCCTCTTTACTGTGCCGGAAGATAACTCTGAGAAGGAAACAACGGAAAAAAACTTGATTGATTCCCCCTGGATGCAAAGGTTAAGGAGAATTTATCAACTGCAAAGCGCGCGCTGGGTTTATCCGGCGGCGGAACATTCACGCTTTCAGCATTCTCTCGGCACAATGCATGTTGCCGGTGAATTTGCCAAACACCTCTATCCCAGCTTAAGTGATGTTTGTAAAGATACGCCGTCTTTAAATTATATAGAAGAACTGCTGCGTTTATCAGGGCTGTTGCATGACATTGGGCACGGACCTTACGGGCATTTCTTTGATCNNTTTGCGCGTGGCGAAGTTTTGGATCCCCGCCAGATAGCGTATTTAATCAAGATGCCCGAGGCTGCGGAAAAAGACAAACAGCCGCGCTGGTTGCAGTTACTGCGGCAATTGTTTTCGGGAATTTACACTGTTGATAATCTCGATTATGTTCAGCGCGACGCTTACATGACGGGCTTTTCCCTGGATATGGTCGATATTCCCCGCCTGCGTCACTACACTTTTTTTACCAGAGACGGCCTTACTTTGCATCAATCAGGCATATCGGCGCTGGGACGTTTTCTCAACGCCCGGATAAATTTATACGGCAACGTTTACTTTCACCGCAC
>PLMV01000036.1:7390-9466 GCA_003141615.1 Syntrophaceae bacterium | reverse complement strand
CAAAAGAAAAAGCTGGCCGGTGAATGGAAAAAATTGCATGACCGGGAAGTTAAATGGAAGATGTCCTTTTCTACGGAAATTTCCATTGATCAAGTTCATCGGGGCACAGGATTTAGCCGCGTTAAGGATTATGAGGAAAGAATCAAAGAACGACTGCCAAAAAAACTAAAAGGAATTTCTTTTAAAGTGGATTTGGCTACACAGGACCCGCGTCCGCTTAATCCTATCGCGGAACCCGGTAAAAAAATAAATATTTTTAATCCTGTCACGGGAATGACGTCATTGGAACCGCTGCAGGAAATTTACCGCTTCATCCCCGCGCGAGTTATGCACTTTAGAGTTTTTTCACTGAATCACGAGTATGATGAAAATCTTTCCGTGGCTGCGGAAAAAGTTCTGGACAGCATAGAAACGTCCATACCCACTAATATTTAATATGATGGAAAATTCCGAAACCACAGATTTAACTCTTTTTGTCCGCACTTCAGGGGAAGAAATTATCCGTTGGAACCGCCAACGCATTGTGGATGCCTTAATGCGCGAAGCAGATATTGATGATCAGGTGGCGTCGGAGATAGCGAAAGAAGTGGAAAAGCAGATTATTTCTTCGGGGATTAACGTGCTCACAACGGCGCTGATCCGCGAATTGGTTAATGTCAGATTAATTGAGAGAGGTCTGGAAAAAGAGAGAAGACTGCACGGCCGCTTAGGATTTCCTCTTTATGATGTGCGGCAATTGATTTTGCATCAAAATAAACAAGACGCCAATATCCCCCATTCTCCCGAAGGCACAAATCTTATCTTTGCCGAAGGCATTAAAAGAGAATTTTCTCTTCATGATGTTTTTTCCGCTGATATCGGTGAAGCGCATGCCACAGGCGACATTCACATCCATGGTTTGGGTTACATTGATCGTCCTTACAGTTGCTGTCAATCCCTGGAATATCTGAAAATAAACGGGCTAAAGCTGCCGCAGGCGATCAATTCCGCGAATCCGGCAAAATATGCCGAGGTACTTTTAGCGCATATGGTGCGTTTCAGCGCCGTTTTGCAGGGACACTTTGCCAGCACAATCGGTTGGGACGCGCTCAATATTTCTTTTGCGCCTTACCTTGCCGCCATGACCGACAAAGAGGTCAAACAGTTTGCGCAAATGCTTGTCTATGAATTCTCGCAGCTCTCCGCCACACGAGGTGGACAGGCTCTATATACCGATATACACATATATTATGAAATGCCGCCGCATTGGGTGAACCTTCCCGCCATCGGAGCCGGAGGAAAACCGACGGGAAAAACATATGGTGATTATACTCGGGATGCTCAGCGCTTTGCCTGGGCAATACTGGAAGTGTTTAAAAATGGCGACGCTACCGGAAAACCATTTATTCTTCCCCGTCCGCTGTTACATATAACAGGAACTTTCTGGAAGACTGAAAATGCTCAGGAATTTTTGCAGTATGCTTGCGAGGTAGCGGATCTCAAAGGCAATACTTGTTTTATTTTCGACAGAGACGAAGACGAACCTTCCTTCGCCTGCTGTAATGCCGCTTTTCGCCACGAGGCCTTTTTCATTGAAGAACTGGATAAACCCTGGCTGATGCGCTCTGCCGCCATCCAAAGCGTGACTTTGAATTTGCCGCGACTTGGTTATAAGGCCGCGGGCGATGAAAAAAAAATATTTGCCTTACTCAAGGAGTTTATAGAGAAAGCGGTAAATGCCCACGTCCAGAAAAAAGATTTTTTAGAAAAGCTTCTTTCCTACGCGGAGCAGGGGCCGCTCGCGTTGCTGGCCATGAACCACGATGGGTTCCCTTTTTTAAGAATGAACATGGCCTACTATATAATAGGCGTTGTGGGACTCAATGAGCTTGTACAAATCCATCAAGGCAAGGAACTGCATCAATCACCGGAGGCTCTTGAGTTTGGTCTGAAAGTTGTGGATTATATAAAGCATGAGGCCGAACTTCTCAGTAAGGAACTAAAGATAAAGTTTGTGCTGGGACAGTCACTGGCGGAAACTACAGCGTATCGTTTTGCCAGGCTCGATTTAAAATATTTTTCTCCCGCCGCCGGACG
>PLMV01000036.1:0-7316 GCA_003141615.1 Syntrophaceae bacterium | reverse complement strand
GATTTTAATCCGGAATTTACATTTTGCCTCTCCTGTGAAAAAACTGCCAAGGGATTGAATAAAAATTGTATTTATTGCGGGTCTACGGAAGTCGAAGGCATTGCCCGGCTGACAAAATATTTCAGCAAAATTTCCAGTTGGAATAAGGGAAAACTTGCCGAGCTTAAATACAGAAAAGTAAGCGATAATTTTGATAAATAGATATCTCCGCAGAGATTCTGCAAAAAAATATAAAGTGAGGGATTAGTTATAGTATTAAATACGTTGGTTGATTCACGTGATGTAAGGTTTATTTTAAGCTCTTGAAGTGGAAAAACTCAGCAAGCACTTCTTTCTGGAATGTTGTTTTCTTATTGTCCTAATTCACACAACATTTCCACTCGGAAATAATCGAATTACTGTTGAACATCAACTTAATATGTTGTAAACACTTCCGAAAAGTTTTCGAAATTTGAATTGAATGAAGGATGAAGAAACAATGCCAGCTTCACAGAGAATATCATGGGTTGACAATGCAAAAGCACTTGGAATCATAGCTGTCTTTTATGGCCACATAGTCTCAAAGATATTCACGACTTATGCTATTCCCACAGCAGGTTTACAGTACAAGCTGATTTATTCGTTTCACATGCCATTATTTTTCCTTTTAGCTGGCTATCTTGTGAAAGAAACTCAACATCGCAAGTTATTCATGTTCATGAAAAACAAATTCATGACAAGGATAGTGCCCTTTTTTTTCTTCAACATCCTTATCCTGCCATGTTACTTTATATTTGCAAAAATATCGAACCGAAGCATCGATCTTAGCCCATTATTCCAAGCATCGTTCTATCTCAATCTCCTTGCCGGTATGCAGACATTAAATGGCTTAACATGGTTTCTGGCTTGCCTTCTCTCTGTGGAAGTAATCCACTATCTTCTGTATCCGGTTCTCCGTAAGAGCAGAATATTGCTGTGCCTGGCAATGGTCTTGTTTTACATCATGGGGTGGGGCCTCTCATACAAGGCTGACATCATAAATCAATATATAACCATACCGGATTATTGGTTTATCAAGGAAGCATTGGTTGCGTACAGTTTCTATCTTTTCGGGAACCTCGCAGCTGCCTGCCCGATTTTTTATAAAAAAACGAATCCATGGCTGAACGTCTTTTTACTTCTGCTCACTGTCACGTGTTTATTCGCCACATTCAACCTGAATAATGGACCGTTCAAGGTACATCCTGTGTCTCTTTTCGCCTTTGGTGGATATGGCAATTTTCTTCTATTTCCCTTAACAGCCATAGCCGGTTCAATGTGTATCATTTCGGCATCCCGGCTCATGCCTTCGTTCAGTTTTATGAGCTTCTTGGGGAGGAATACATTGTCCCTTATGGGGTTGGATGGGATATTTTCCCTTTTTACAGATATCGTCTTTATCAATTACTACTTGAAGATATTTTTTCCAGTACAGCCAAATCACTTTTCAGTATTCATACAATGTGCTTCTATCACCTGTATAACATTATTACTGTCTGTTCCATTCGTTATCTTCCTGAAAAAGTATCTTCCTTTTATGATTGGTTACAAAAAAGACAAAGATAATTAATAGCCGCAAAATTGAGACAGGGAGTCAATGATATTGAATAGGGATCTTTAAGAACTACTTCCTGAAAAGTTGTTTTTCTTATTTTGCCAATTCAGACAACATTTCCCCTATAAATAAATCTATTTACATTCTTATTTGTGCCGACAGGTCGGCATGGGGGTTTCAATCGGAAATAATCAAAAAAATGCTGAACTCTAGCTTGATGTGTGGTAAACGCTTCTGAAAAGTTTTCAGAATTTGGATTGAACGAAGGACGAAAAAACAATGCCAACTTCACAAGGAATGTTAAGCTCAGAAGCAACCCAACATAAGATTTTGATTCCGATCCTGATTTGTCTGGCCCTGGCGATACTCACGGTTATAACATTTTGGTCCCTCAAAGACTGCGGCTTTATCAACCTTGATGACAATACCTACGTGTATAAAAATCCTTATGTACAATCCGGCCTGAATTGGAATAGTATAGGACAGGCCTTTTCTTCTGAATTAGTGAAGGAAAGCAGCAATTGGTTTCCGCTAACATGGCTGTCATTGGCGCTTGACTATCAAATCTTTGGCCTCAATCCCCACGGCTATCACCTGATAAATCTTCTCTTCCATGTTATGAACACCATACTCCTTTTTCTTATACTCCGCCGGATGACAAAGAAACTCTGGCCAAGTGCCTTTGTGGCCGCTCTGTTTGCGATACATCCCCTTCATGTAGAGTCTGTTGCCTGGATATCAGAGCGCAAGGATGTTCTTTCCACTTTCTTCTGGATGCTCACCATGGGAGCGTACAGTTATTATGTTGAACATCCGGGGTTTCGGAGATATTCTCTAATCCTTCTGTTTTTTGTCCTGGGTCTGATGGCGAAACAAATGCTGGTAACCCTCCCTTTTGTACTGCTGCTTCTGGATTACTGGCCCCTGCAGCGTTTTCAGGAAATAAAACCGGATCACAAAGTTCAGGCGGTAAAGAAAACATTGGAAGTAAAGAAACCAGCCGATCCCGAATATAAATGGTCATTGATCTATCCTCTGCTCTGGGAAAAAGTTCCCCTTTTTGCCCTGGTAATCCTTTCAAGCATAGTAACATACATCGCCCAACAAAAAGGAGGAGCTGTCCATTCTGAAGCCTTTCCGCTGGTTGTTCGTATCGGGAATGCCTTCATTTCCTATATCGCTTACATTGGAAAGATGATCTGGCCGAGTAATCTTGCCGTCTTTTATCTTCATCCAGGGGTGTTGCTGCTCTGGAAGGTTTTGGAGTCGGCATTACTCCTTATCGCTATAACCTTAGTAGTTATCTGGAGGGCAAAGAGATCCCCTTATCTGGCAACAGGTTGGTTGTGGTATACAGGCACATTAGTGCCTGTCATCGGTATAGTGCAGGTTGGCTCTCAGTCTATGGCGGACCGATACACTTATATCCCCCTGATAGGGTTATTCATCATGATTGCATGGGGTGTTCCGGATCTCTTGAAAAAATGGAACTACCGGAAAGAAATACTTTTGACATTATCGGCATTGAGCATTTTATGCCTTTCAATTATTACATGGATGCAAGTCGGGTACTGGCAGAACAACATTACATTGCATAGTCACACCTTGAAAGTTACTGATTATAATTGGCCCATTTATATTTGCAGGGGTATTGCCTATGCTGACCTCGGCAATTACAGGCAGGCGATTGATGATTATAGCAGGGCAATCGAACTTAAACCGGATTATGCAGAAGTCTATAATTACAGGGGTAAGGCCTATTACGGCCTCAGCAATTACAGGCAGACGATTGATGATTATGGCAGGGCGATCGAAATCAAACCGGATTATACAGAAGCCTATATAAACAGGGGTGCCGTTTATCTAAAGCAGGGTGATAACATTTCCGGTTGCCGCGACGCGCTAAAAGCGTGTGAATTGGGAAATTGTAAATTATTAGAAATGGCCAAAGGCAAGGGAGACTGTCGTTGATTTGATGTTGTTCTAAAACTGCTTACCGATGGTAATCCTCGATTCAATCAAAACGGAAAATCATTGATTTGTAAGTAAAACAAATAATCGGCTTATTACTGAAAGGAACAGATCGTCATCCTCGTTGAATATGCAAGACTTCAATTGTGATAAATACAATGCACGCCCGATAAACATCTGCACTGCACCACACATTTTGTGGTCAAGATTTCCTTGACATACAAGACCGCGTTTCTTATACTCCCCCAAACAAAAAGAGAGTTCTTATCAAACCTGATTTTCTGTGAGAAACAAGGAGCCCCGTGAAGTTTTTAGATGTACTAATTTAGAAAGGAAATTCTATGGAGATGAAGAAAATTAATTTTGTAGTTTTGTTTTGCGTTATGGTGTTGGCTTGTTCTGCCTCTAATGGATCTGAATTTATCGGTAAATGGCAGAATATTCAGAACAGTAACGATACTTTTGAATTTATAAAAAATGGAAAATCATTCTTATTGGTTACCAAATCTAGAAAAGTGCCCGTAACTCTTCAACCAGATGGAACACTCGTTTTAACTGGGCGTAATGAATCAGTTGTTTTTAGCCACGTGAAGAAATCGGATACAATTATAATAAGGGGTCAAGAATACAAGAGATCAACATAGCCAGCTACCATTGGACCCTTCTTTGTGAACTGTCAATGCGCCACTGGATTTTGGCTTAAGAGCAGGTACTGGGTCAACTGGTGACAGCAGATAAGATGAAAAGGACAAATGATTGTCTTAAGAGGTAACGCAGCCAATCTTTCACATGACATTCCTCGAACCGGTGAATGATTTAAAGGAATTAAGGAAAAACTGGGCAAGACTGATTCAAAAGATATACGAGGTTGATCCCCTGGTCTGTCCGAAATGCAAGTGAACCATGAGGATCATCAGTTTTATTGAAGAGGAGAAAGTTATCCGTGACATCCTTGCGCATCTGGGACTCTGGCTCGTTCGATCCAGACCGTCACCAAAAATCTCGGCTGCACATTCTATATCTTTTCGAAGATTAGGTATCGTTTAGGTAGCCTAATGTTCTTCTGGCAGTATAGCGCCTATATTGGAAATACTATTTTACAGACAATGGAGGACGTGACTATGACAGAAAAAACTATCAAATATATTTGTTATAATTTTATTATATGATTCTAATATGACAGCGCCCGAAAAAAAACTTGCATTCAAATCCGAACCATGGTTTTGGATTTTTTATCTGCTGACTATCGTAATTGGCGGTTTTCTGAGATTGTATCTGATTTCTGACCAGATTCTTCTTGATGATGAATGGCATGCACTCAATTTTACCATCGACCATTCCCTGTGGTATTTGTTCACCCATTTTCCCCGTGTTGGCGCCAACAGTATTCCCATGAACGCTTATGTACGCCTGCTGCTGGTATCATCGGACTGGTCGGAAATTCTGCTCATTTTACCTTCCCTGGTTGCCGGGGTCGCCAGCCTTCTGGTATTCCCGCTGGTGTTGAAGCGCATTTTCAGTTACCGGGTAACGATATTTTTTGCGTTTCTGTTTGCGGTTTCGCCGCTGATCATCTT
The DNA here is from genome assembly GCA_003141615.1 of Syntrophaceae bacterium. Classification (GTDB taxonomy): domain Bacteria; phylum Desulfobacterota; class Syntrophia; order Syntrophales; family Smithellaceae; genus Smithella. The sequence goes on along the minus strand of PLMV01000036.1, from coordinate 2,195 downwards.
TTACAGCCGTGTTTGCAGGCCTTACAGCATTTATACTTTTCTGGGATTTTTGAGCATATGGATACTCTATGAATGGTCGTTAACCGGGGAAAAAAAATTTGTTTGGCTGTTTGCGTTGACGGGCACGTTGTGTATTTACTTCCATTTGTTCGGAGTGATTTTTGTTTTTGTACCACTGGGCTGCGTCATTTTATTCAAGCTGATGCCGAAATTTCCGAGATTGCCAGCAATCCGGGAGCAGATTCGTCCCGGTTTTAAGGAACTCATCAGCGTGGGATGTGGTATCCTGATTTGCCTCATCATACTTCTGACGGCTGCTGTCATCCAACTGCCGCCTTCAATAAATTTGAGCTCGGCCCGCTTTACCTTTCAATCCATCATCGGATTTTTGCAAATTCTCAGCGGGACTTCCCATCTTTTTCCGAACATTTTTTTCTATGCATTGCTTGGCATCGGTCTGATCCGTTTATTCAGAAAATCATTCCTGCTTGGACTGATTTTTATCAGTGTGTTTATTGCCTATGTATTTGTGGCTCTGGTTGCCAAATTCAATAGTGCAGATGTCCCGCTGGTTCTGGCGAGATACATTATCCCGGCTTTTCCAATGGCTTATGTTCTCGTGGCCCTAGGCCTGGACAGTCTCTGGATGACAATATCTATTCTTCCGGTAAACAAAAAAATAATAAATGCCGCATTTTATGGGGTTGCGGGGTGTTTCCTGGCCGGACTTGTATGGACAGGACCCTTGCGACAGACCTATGTAGACCCCAATAATTTTACCAATCATTCAGTTTTTCAGGAATCTTACGCCCCTATAAACTGGGACCGTCCCCCCATTTCCCACATGCTTCAAAGACCTTATACATTAAACAAAGACACAATGTCCGTATTTTATAAAACTCTTGCTGATCAGAGGGATGTTAAAAAAATCATTGAATACCCCGTAAAACTGGGCAATGGTTTTAATCTGTTATATTATTATCAGCGGTTTCACAGGAAAAAAGTAGCGGAGGGATACACCATCGTCGTTAAAGACTGGCCAGATACAGATGCTAGTATTTACGGAGATATGATCCTGGACATGATATTTGGCCGGATGAGAGATCCGGATCAACTGAAATTTAGAAATATGGTAAATATATTAGACATGGCATCCATAAAAAATAGCCGGGCAGACCTTGTGATTCTTCATAAAAATCCGGAGTCAGAAATATTGGAACCACATACCGGCAGTGACATAAAAGAAATCCGTTTAATAACCGATATTGCCAAGGTCTATCGCGAAAGTTTCGGCCAGCCGATATTTGAGGATAGGTATTTACTTGTCTTTAAGGTCCGCGACTAAAATTAACGGGTTGCCTGTTGGTGCAGTCAGTAAGCACTTCTTCATAATATACTATTTTATCTTTAAAAAAATAATCAATAATGCTAAGACGATATCCAAATTATAGGAAAATTGAATGTCGGATATTAATTGTTGTATTTCCAAAATGATAAAAATTTAATAACAATGAAGTGAAAATGGACTATTTTGTAAGTTTTGGTTTAAACCATAATGAGATAGATTTAATAGATCCAATTCTCACATTTGGAATTATTTTCACTATTATTCTTATTCTTATTGGAATTACATGTAAAAATAATAATAATAGTTTTTTTGACACACCTACAACGGCTTCATTAAGAGGTATAGCAGTTCTTTTCTTGATTTTCGGTCACTTGTCATTCATGTGTTTGCAACAGAAAATGTTTTTTAATTTGGGTGGCTATTGGGCTGTAATAATATTTCTTTTTATTTCTGGCTACGGTCTTTATCAAAGATATCAACTGAACAATATAAGTGGTATTTTCTGGAAAAAAAGAATATCAAACTTGTATCCAGCTCTTTGGGTTACTTTAGTATTATTCATATTTTTGGACTATTTTCTGCTTAATCTATGTTATCCATTACAAAGAATTCTTTTTAGTATATTAGGTATACATCTCAATGAGATCCCTATCATCAATACACCGGTGTGGTTTATACAGTATATCATGATGCAATATCTAGTTTATTGGTTAATATCTAAATTTACTTTTCCTGATATTGTTAAATTAATAGGATTATTTGTTATTTGTTTTTGTATAGCAATATTAGTAGATGTATCGCCAATCAGTGGTTGGTGTAAAATATGGACTTTATATACTATTGCTTT
>PLMV01000090.1 GCA_003141615.1 Syntrophaceae bacterium | reverse complement strand
GAGGCATTGCAGAGGCGCCACAGCTATTTACCGGTTGTCTTCAACGCCGTCCCGACGGGAGTCCTGTACGCCGACAGAGATCACCTGTTTATGCAGGCAAACGAAACGTTCGGCAAATCTAATGGTTTGCCTATGGAGCAAATCCCCCGTGTGGATTATCCGGTCAAGCAGGCAAAAGGCATGGAGCTTTAATAATTGAAGGGTAAGGTCAAGGAGGTCGCCGGGAAACTAAGCGATAATCTTGAGTTGGAAGCTGAAGGCACCGATGAAAAGATAGCCGGCAAAGTTCAGGAGAAGATCGGTCAGGTCAAGAAGATTTGGGGGAGGTAGTGAGAGTCGAAGTCGCGGTGAAGGATGCGAAACGCGCGGTCAACGGAAGAATTCAAAACTGACACAGATGTTCAACAAACTGAAGGGAGGAAATTACCATGAGTACTGAAACGATCATTATTGCCGGTGTTGTGGTCCTTGCAGTGATTGCACTTGCGGCATGGTTCTTCTACCAAAAAAAACAATCTCATAAACTCCAACAACGCTTCGGTCCGGAATACGGCCGAACCGTCGATGAACTCGGAAGCCGAACAAAGGCCGAATCGGAACTCAAGGCGCGCGAAAAGCGTGTTGAGCGCTTCAATATCGTACCTTTGGCGCCGTCTGAAGCCGCCAGGCTCAGTCAGGCCTGGACAGTTTTGCAGGGTCGCTTCGTTGATAACCCCAAGGGTGTCGTCGTCCAGGCGGACCAGTTGGTTCGTGAGTTAATGCTAAAGCGTGGCTACCCCATGGGTGATTTTGAGCGCCGTGCGGCCGACATCTCAGTCGATTACCCTGCCGTTGTGGCCAATTACCGGGCGGCGCAGGCCATCGCGGTGCGCGATAAGCGCGGCGAAGCCGACACCGAGGAGCTACGCAAAGCGGTGGTGCTTTACCGCGCCCTCTTCGATGAACTGCTCGAGGTAAGGAAAGCTAAATAAGAAGTTATGCCAGATGCAAAAATGTGCAAAAATTGAGTAATTTTGTTTATAACCTCTTAGCGCTTGCAAGCGCTAAGGATTAAACTTACAAGGAGACAGATCATGAAACGAAAGACTTATCAAGTTGTTATGCTAGCTACACTCGTTGTTGTGATGGTGGCGTTTTTATCCACTATGTTTTTAGCCAGTGCAAATCCTTCTTTTGCGGCAGGCAAAAAGAAATCGTCGGCAGTTGCAAGACCCTCTGCTGTCGAGTATACTGAAGCCCAAATCAAACAGCTTCAAGGCTCGCTGAAGATCACCGAGGCCCAGCAAGAATTATGGGATAACCTGACCCAGGTGATGCGGGAAAATGCGAAAGACATGGACGCCCTTACCGATTCCCTTCACAAGGAAAGGGCTGAAAATGCCAAGCCCATGAACGCTGTCGAGCATATGAAATTCCACAGTCAAATTACTGCAGCCCATTCAGATCAACTGGAGAAATTCCTCCCGCCTTTCGAGGCGTTCTATGACAGTATGTCCGATGAACAGAAGAATACTACCAATACAATATTCCGAACAGGGATATATGGAAAGGCAAAGGCCAAGAGGAAATAACCGGTAACTTTATACAACTAAAGATTGATGCCAAACAAGAGATTGGAATCAATTCAAGAATGGAGTGACTTTATGAAAACATCAAATACATGGAGTTTTAGATCCATCGCGGGCAAGATGATGATGGGGCTTGTTTTAGCCGCCATGATCGGCAGCATAAACGTAGTGCCGGTCCTCGGCAAAGATGGCCCTAAAAGTATGGGAAGACATGATAACGGCCGTTACCAGCACAGAGGGCCTGGGTATGACCACAACCGCTATCAAGGCAGGCGCGATTATCGGCCTTATGGCTACGCCCCGCCGCCGGTCATCTATGCCCCGCCTTCACCGCCGGGCATCGGTATCTTTTTTCCACCCGTCTATATTCGCTAATGAGATTCCTCTATGTCGACAGCCCGGTGTTCAAGCTGAGTTAATCCGGGCTGTCGCAAGTAATGCCGCTCATCATGAGTGAACGGACAGCAGAAATGAGTCAATCATGCTTTGGACCCTATGTGTGATTCGCTTGATTCTGTGGTTGCTGTAATTAGTGAGTGGCTACACGATGGGTGGAATAATTCACATTCTGCTGGTCATCGCAATTGTTTTGGTGTTGATCGGGGTCATTCAGGGGCGAAGACCCGTTTAGAAAGGAGGATTCTTATGTTGAAAAAAGCTATTTGCAGCATTATTTGTATGATGTTTCTGTTCATTCTGAGCAGCGTCGTGTCTGCACAGGTGAGGCCTTCCACATTCTCTGTGACGCCCTACTTCGGCGGTTACCTGTTCGACAAAGACCAGAAACTCCGCAACTCCCCCGTTGGCGGTATAAACCTGGGATACAATTTCACAAAGTACTTTGGAGTGGAAGCATCAGGAGAGTACATCGACACAAAATATGATCTGACTTCGCCTCATTCCCGGTCAACCGGTGTCGGTAACTATCGTCTCGATGGCATTTTTAACCTGATTCCTGATAGTCGCCTTGTTCCATTTGTCTTCGCCGGTTTTGGTGGTCAATCTATCGATTATCCCAAGAACGTCACCGATAGAACCGCTTCTGCCGTTGACTATGGCGCCGGTTTGAAGTTTTTCTTTACCGACTGGCTTGCCCTTCGGGCCGACGTCCGTCAGATCTATATCTTTGATGACAACAGGAAGGATATTGAATACACGCTGGGATTTTCTTTCTATTTCGGCGGGTCCAAACCGGCCCCTTTTTCGCGTACTGAACCCATAGCCGAACCCGTACCTGCGCCCATGGCTAAAGAGAAGGTTGAGGAAAAGGTCGTCATCATGGCGTCTGAACCAAAGGTCGATGCGAAGTTTATGGTCGCCTTAACTGAGCCGAAGATCATTATTCTTGCTTTTGAGGATGTACATTTCGATTTCGATCAGTCGACCCTTAAACCGGAAGCACAGACGATCCTGAAAAGGAATATCCGGTTTCTAAAAGATAACCCTAACGCTAAAGTCCGTATTGCAGGATATACTTCTACTTCCGGCACTGAAGCTTATAACCAAAAGTTGAGCGAAAGAAGGGCGAGTGCCGTCAAAGCATACCTTATTTACGAAGGCCTCATTACACCGGACAGGCTTTCCACAATCGGTTATGGCGAGACAAACCCGGCAGTCTACGAAGCAGCGCCTAAAGAGCTTTACTCGTCAGCAGCAAAGGCAAACATGAGAGTTCTCTTTGAAATCGTCGTGCAATAGGAGCATCGGCTTAAGGATCCGGAAGTGAAGGGAATCCTATGTATTGGTTTCGATATCCTCAAGAGTGTGATTGCTAGCCATTTCTCAGTTCTATGACTAGAACGGCAAATAAGAACTAGCGGCGTTCGGGTATTCATGGTCAGGCGCAATTTACCGGGGAATACATGAAAAACATATTGATCACAGCATTTATAATCCTGGCGCTCTTTTCCGGGACGGTCAGCGCCCAAGACAATATAGAAAAAAAGAAAATCGAATTTTTAATATCCTCCGTAGAGAATTTAAAGGGAGCAATATTTATCAGAAACGGCTCAGAGCATAATGGGAAGGAAGCCGCGGAGCATTTACGCATGAAGCTTCAAAACGCTGTGGTGGTCCAAACCGCTGATGATTTCATAAGGCTATGCGCTTCCAAATCCATGATTACGGGCAAACCGTATATGATCAGATTATCTGATGGGAAGACCATGAAATCAGAAGAATATTTTCGAGAAATACTAAAGAAATATAATCCAACCGTAAAATAAATGCGCCTGACGGCACGAGGAAGAACTCGCACCTCTGTGACCGAGAGGTGGATATTTATGGCAAAAGAGACTTTTTTTGATAGAATAAACATATGAAAATCACCAGGCCTTTCTTTTTGTTCTTTCTGTTCGTATCTATCTTGAGCCTCAGCAGCGGATGTGCGTCGCTTCCGCCCGGTTCCGATTTTCCCAAGACCGCCTCCTTGGCATTCGCTCATCCTGAAGAGATCCGCTTTGGCCGGCAGTTTGCAGACGCGTCGCGTGAACACGGCGGAAATTCCGGGTTTCACCTGCTGCCGGTAGGCGTCGACGGGTTCCTGACCCGGGTACAAATGGCAAATACGGCCGAGCGAACCATCGATCTTCAATACTTTGTTTATCACGCAGACGAGACTGGTCAGTTGCTGACCGACGCCTTGCTGCGAGCGGCCGACCGCGGCGTGCGCGTGCGCTTGCTGATCGATGATGGAGAAACGATTGCAGGCGATGAACAGCTCGCGGCTCTGGACGCTCATCCGCAGATTGAAGTTCGCATATTCAACCCTTTTGCTTATCGCGGTCATTTCGAGCTTTTTCGTGAAACCGAATTCATGTTCAGTCGTTCGCGGCTCGACTACCGGATGCACAATAAGTTGATGGTCGCAGACAACTCCATCGCGCTGATTGGCGGACGCAATATCGGCGATCTATATTTTCAGGTCGATCCGCAATCCCAGGTTGCCGATGACGATGTCTTTGCTGTTGGGCCGATCCTAAAAGGGCTCTCAGCGACATTCGACGAGTACTGGAACTGCGCCATCGCGATCCCGGTACGTGCATTAGCAAAGGGGAAGGTGTCGGACGCTGCTTTGGCCGAGTATCGCAAGGTCTTGAACGAACATCGTCAACAGGTGAAGTCGGACGGGACGGATTATGCGAGTCGCGTTGCGACTGGTGAGCCGCTGGCCGGAATGATCTCCGGCAGGTTGCCGCTCGTCTGGGCGCATGCGCAATTGGTCTACGATAGTCCGGAAAAGAAGCGCGTGGAAAAAGGCCAAATGGTGGGCAGGCTGATGCACCGACCTGTGGCCGATGCCGCGGCGGCGGTGCAGTCCGAGTTGCTGATGGTCACACCGTACTTAATACCGGGGGACGAAGGGATGCAGTTATTCAGCGCCCTGCGCAAACGCAACATGCGCGTTCGCATCCTGACCAACTCGCTCGAATCCTCCACTGTACTGGTAGCTCAATCCGGTTACATGCACTATCGCCTGCCCTTGCTCAAAGAGGGTGTGGAAATTCATGAGGTGCGCTCGCTGCTGGGTAATGCCAGAGGCAGCGGCCAGACGACAAAGATGACACGTTACGGAAACTATTCATTGCACGCGAAGCTATTCGTGTTCGACCGCAAGAGGCTGTTCATAGGCTCGATGAACTTTGATCAGCGTTCGATGCATCTCAACACCGAGATCGGTTTGATCATCGACAGTCCCGAGCTTGCACAGCAAACCGTGGCGCGCTTCGAATCGATG
>PLMV01000112.1 GCA_003141615.1 Syntrophaceae bacterium | reverse complement strand
CTGTCACGTACGGATCCGTGGGAGCGTGGGGGGGAAATTCCCCTGCGCCACCCGACTCCTCAGTTTTTTAAGTCCATAGATCCTGTTGACTCGTAGGTGTTAGAAGCAAATATTTTCTTAAAAAGAAAAAAATGTTTCCCTTTCGCATATTTTCTTAAAAATACGGATGTGCAGATTTTTTCCTGTAATGTTGTTTTTTTATTTTCCCAATTCATGCAACATTTCAATTCACGATAAACACAATTCAATCCTGACATTTTGTGGTCAATCCCGCGAGACTTGGAATCCCCCGGCTCCAGCCGGGGGAGGAATGCGCCGTAACTCGCGTTATTACAGGGAGCCTCCGGCTCCTGCCGGAGGGGGCTCCACTATTTAATTGACACAAAAGACAGTTCTTCTTATACTCTCTTCCATCAACGTGTAGTATCGGAATAACATATCTACTCGACTCAAAGCGATTCGTCTTTTTTATCAGGAAGGTTTATTGTATGAAATATATCGGAAGAGATCCTAAAGAACGAATTATCTCAAAGTTTTCAAACCATGTTTCATCGGGGAAAGCCGAATTTTTCAAAAGTGTGGACATTGACTTTGTCTTCGGAAAGAGAGAGGGGCCATATGTTTGGGATGCCGCGGGCGAAAAGAGGCTGATCAACTGCCATTGCAACGGCGGTGTTTTCAATCTCGGGCACAGAAATCCCCAAATCATTCAGGCCCTGATCGAATCGCTCGGCGAACTCGACATCGGCAATCATCATTTTATCAGCGAGCAGCGGGCAGCGCTGGCCCAGCGTTTGGCGGAGCTCGCACCTGGAGGGTTGAATTATACCGTTTTCGGGGTGGGCGGCGGTGAAGCCATCGATCTGGCCATAAAACTTGCCAAAGGATATACCGGACGGACTAAAATCGTTTCCGCGACGGGCGGATATCACGGTCATACAGGGCTTGCGCTGGCGACTGGCGATGAACAATACCGCGCACCGTTCGGACCCAATATGCCCGGCTTTGTGCAGGTTCCCTTCGGCGACAAGGAGGCTCTCGCAGATGCGCTTGATGAAACAACAGCCGCAGTCATCTTCGAAACAATCCCGGCAACCTACGGCATGCCCGTTCCTGAGAAGAGCTTTTACCCTTTTGTCAAAGAGTTGTGCGGCAAGAAGGGGGCGCTGCTGATCATTGACGAAGTGCAGACAGGGCTGGGCCGTACAGGCAAACTATGGGGAATCGAACATTTTGACACGACACCCGACATCATGGTTATCGGAAAGGGGCTTTCCGGCGGCATTTACCCGATGAGCGCAACGTGCTTTAACGACGCGTTACAGACATTTTTCCACAAAAACCCGTTTATACACATTTCGACCTTCGGAGGCGCGGAAGTCGGCTGCCCCGTGGCCATGGAAGTACTGGAGATTACATCAAACCCCGCATTTCTGGAACATGTAAAAGAACTTGCCGCATTCTTCAAAAATAGTTTTGAAGAACTTCGGACAAAACACCCTGAAATCATTGTCGGCTTAAGACAGCTTGGGCTTATGATGGGCATCGAGATGGTCAATGACCTCTGCGGACCTGTTCTTACTAAAGTTGCATACGACCACGGCATCTTGAGCATTTATGCGAACAACAACAAAACGGTAAGCCAGCTCCTGCCGCCGCTTAACATCGAAAGATCAGTTGCCCAGGAGATTATCGAAAGACTTGACCTTGCCATAACAGACACCAAGAGGGTTCTTAAATTATGCTAAAAGACAAAATTGATGCCGGTCTTCTGGAAAGATTTGAAGCAGGGCTTGACCCGCTAAATCCCCATCTGAGCAAAATATCCGCAAAGATAATCGGTTACGGCGAGATGAGCACAATATTCGTCATCAACCATCCCGGGCAGGAAAATATTGCTTACAAACGCATGCCGATCTTCCGGTCGCGAGATGAAATGGAAACCTATGAACGCCTGTTTGCGGAATATACTACCGGGCTGAGGAATATCGGCATCAATATTCCGGAATCCGCGTCGGCAAGAGTGATACCCGACAAAGGCAACAGCGTCATCTATGGAGCGCAGGAGAGGCTTTCCTCGGCATCCATTGGCAATGCGCTGATTCAACGGCTTGATGAAAATTCCGTGCGCCTGCTTTTTTTGTGCGTGCTTCGTGAACTCAAAAAAGTGTTTACACGCAATCGGGAGCGACCGTCACTTACTTTCGGGATTGACGGCCAGATATCTAATTGGGCAATGAAAGATTATCAGGAAGGTAAACCAGTAACGGAAAAAACAGAGCTCTTTTATATCGATACGGGCACACCGCTGATCCACAAAGATGGCATTGAGCAGTTAAATCCGGAACTATTTCTACGGAGCACGCCGTCTTTCCTGGTATGGTTGATTCGGCTGTTTTTCCTCGAAGAAGTCATGACACGCTACTATGACTTCCGCAAGGTGACGATTGATTTTATCGCCAATTTTTACAAGGAACAGCGTCCGGACTTCATCCCCATGCTCATCGAAACGGCAAACAGTTTCTTTGCCGGCGAGGAAGCGCAATCCGGCATTGCCCCGGTCACCGAAAAGGAGATTGTTTCATATTACAAGGAAGACGCCACCATATGGAGGCTCTATCTTGCATTTCGAAAGATTGACCGTTTTCTGCATCTGAAAATACTCGGAAAGCCCTATGTTTACATTCTGCCGGAGAAAATAAAACGATAAATAGGCACCTGGCATCCCCTTTCGAATACACGGCGCGGGATGCCCGGTTGATGGAAAATCCAGCACGCTTTGCCTTTGCTACTTCGCGACTTAACCCTTAAACTTAAATCTTAACTCTTGAGTCTTTTTCATTTAACAATTGCAATGTTTTCAGTAAATTGTATTATGAGAGGCAATTAGTCTTTATTTGCTTTCAAAGTCAAAATATTATCTTCTGGACGCTAAAAAAATATAATGACCTCTGAACAACTGAAAAAACTCGAAGCAACACTCTGGTCAACTGCTGACACATTAAGAGCCAACTCCGACCTCAAATCATCGGAATATTCCACGCCTGTGCTCGGTTTGATATTTTTGAAATTCGCGGACAACAAATACGGCCTGTTCGAGCAGGAAATCAATGCGGAATTTAAAAAACTAAAAGGCAGCCGCCGCGAACGTCCCATTGATGAAATCGCCATTGAAAAATGCGGCTTCTACCTGCCGTCGGAAGCACGTTATGATTATCTCTTAAATCTGCCCGAAAAAGTAGAGATTGCCCCAGCCTTGAAAAGGGCTATGCAACTCATCGAGAATACAAACCGGAACTCAAAGACACGCTGCCGCAAGACGAATATTTTCGTTTGGTGCGCAAGCCTGAATATCGTGGTCTTCCCAAGCAGCTGCTGAAAAACTTTGCCGATATTCCTAAAGACGCATCCGGCGATATGTTCGGGCAGATTTATGAATACTTTCTTGGTAAATTTGCCATGGCCGAAGGACAAGGCGGTGGAGAGTTTTTCACACCGCGTTCCGTTGTCCGTGTGATGGTGCAAATAATTGAACCGCACAACGGCACTGTCTTTGACCCGGCCTGCGGTTCAGGCGGCATGTTTGTGCAATCCGCGCAATTCATCGAAGGCCGCAAATCTCCCGGCGAGGATACCAGCCTCTTTGTCTATGGACAGGAAAAAACGCTCGAAACTGTGAAGCTGGCCAAGATGAACATAGCCGTAAACGGCTTGCGCGGCGATATCAGGCAGGCTAATACCTATTACGAAGATCTTCACGGCAGTTTTGAAAAGTTCGATTATGTACTGGCCAATCCGCCGTTTAATGTAGATGACGTGAATCTGGCCAAGGTGGAAGCCGACAGGCGATTCAATACCTACGGCATCCCCCGCAACAAGACCAAAGCCAAGGCCAAAGACAAAGGCGCCGTGACGGTGCCCAACGCCAACTACCTCTGGATTAATCTTTTCGCCACTTCTCTTAAAAAGAAAGGCCGTGCCGCGCTGGTCATGGCCAACTCCGCATCGGACGCGCGCCACAGCGAAGCGGACATCCACAAGACCCTCATTGAGAAAAACCTGATTTACGCCATGCTCACCCTGCCGTCCAATATGTTCTACACCGTCACGCTTCCGGCAACACTTTGGTTTTTCGACAAGGACAAACAAGATAACAAAATTCTTTTTATCGACGCTAGAAACGTTTTTATACAGATTGATCGGGCGCACCGTGAGTTTACCGAAGAGCAGATTCAGAACATCGCCATCATCAGCCGCCTGCATCGGGGCAACCATCAGGCGTTTGTTGAATTGGTGGATGACTATTATAAAAATGGCTTTGCTAGACTTACCGAAAACCGCCCCAATCTTGAAGCTGTATCTAAAAATGTCATCGGCTTTCTAAAAGAAAACAACGGGAAAGATATTCCTAATTTTGCACCGGTACTGAAAGACGCAGACAGATTGCTAAAAGCTTACACCGAATATAAAAAGCAAATTGATCTCGCCCTCATCGACAAAGCCAATAAAGCGCAAAGGAAACTTGCTGAAACCATCGCGCCTTTCTTTGCTTCGCTTCACGAACTGCTCAAAGAAGTAGACAAAAAAGTACGGCATATTGAAAAAGACTTGAAGATGAACAAAGATTTGAAATCCCTCAAAATTGAACTCGACAATTTGCATAAAGAGGCCAAAGCTACCGAATATTTCTTTGGACACATTGCCTGGCTGCACGAGCGCTTTCCAGAAGCCAAATATGAAGACGTCACCGGCCTGTGTAAACTGGCCAACCTTGATGAAGTCAAAGAACAAGAATACTCTCTCAACCCTGGCCGCTATGTGGGTGTGGTCATAGAAGAGGACGGCAAAACTGAGGAAGAGTTTATTGAAGAAATGATTGCGTTGAATGACGAACTCAATAAACTGAACAAAGAAGCAAAAGAGCTGGAAGGCGTTATAAATCATAATATCCGGCAGATTGCCGGAGATTAACAGGCCTGGCAGGAAATCAAATTAGCGGCAATTTATTTGACTTATTGCCGATAATTTGACCAACCCCGAAGCATTTTTTTATTGGTATCAGGTTTATTTGCTGGGGTACAAGGTGGGGGAAGAATAATGCGCTTCATCGAATCAAAACACATCGAGTACAAACGCGAGCTTTCCGAAGCGCTGGAAAAAGAGGTTGTAGCATTTCTCAACACCGGCGAAGGCGGCGTCATTTATATCGGTATTGACGCCAAGACGCAAATGGTTACAGGATTAATCGACGCCGACAAAACTCAGCTTCAGATAAAAGACAGGATAAAAACCAACATTGCCCCTTCGGCGCTGGGTCTTTTTGATGTGCTTTTAGAAAAGATAGACGCAAAACAGGTCATTAAAATTACCGTAGCCGGAGGTTATGGAAAACCATATCACATAAAAAAATACGGCATGTCGGAAAAAGGTTGCTTTATCCGTATTGGCAGCGCTTCCGAACCGATGAACACAAAAATGATAGAAGAATTATTTTTTAAGCGGGCAAGAAATACCCTTGGAATGATCCGCTCGCCCAAGAAAGGACTTTCCTTTGAACAGTTAAAAATATTTTATCAGGAAGCCGGGTTCAAACTGAATGACAACTTTACAGTGAGTCTTGAACTTCTGACCCCCGATTCTTCCTATAATTATGCCGCCTATCTGCTTGCCGATAAAAACTCAACGTCTATCAAAGTAGCCAAATACAAGGGAACTAATCGTGTTGATCTTATTGAAAATAACGAATACGGTTATTGTTCCCTTGTGAAAGCCGCCAAGCAGGTATTAGACAAACTGGAAGTGGAAAACAAGACTTTTACAAAGATTACGTCCAAACAGCGGCTGCAGAAAAGGATGATCGATGAAACAGCTCTGCGTGAAGCCGTCATTAACGCTATTGTGCATAATGATTACTCCTATGAGGCGCCGCCAAAATTTGAATTGTTTTCTGACCGCTTAGAAATCACCTCCACAGGCGGTCTGCCTTTCGGGCTTTCCAGAGAAGATTTCTTTTCGGGTGTTTCAGTACCGCGCAACAAAGAATTGATGCGGGTTTTTAAGGACCTTGAACTGGTGGAATACCTGGGTTCCGGCATTCCCCGGATACTGCAAAAATATGATACGTCCGTATTTCATTTTACAGAAAACTTCTTGCGCATTGTCTATCAATACGAAGAAGGGTTTGCAGAAAGTCCGGTACTTACTACCCAAGGCCTTACGGATGAGGGAGTAAGTGAGGGAGTAAGTGAGGGAGTAAAAACGGTGCTTGCCTTTATCCGGACTAACACCTTATGCCGGGTTCCTGCTATCGCTAAAGGCACCGGTATGCCGGAAAAAACCGTTGAACGGCATATAAGAAGATTGAAGGAACAGGGGAAAATAGAATTTACCGGCGCACCCAAAACCGGCGGGTATCGGCTGATCGCGGGGGAAGAATGAAATTCGATTTGTTAACAATCGATGATTTGGGAAAATTGGGTAGAGGAAGATCAAGAAACCGACCTCGCGACGACAAATCCTTGTATGGCGGAATTTATCCCTTTATACAAACTGGTGATGTCAAGAACGCACCGTTTTATATAACGTCATACTCTCAAACATATAATGAAAAAGGATTGGCGCAAAGCAAGCTTTGGAAGCGAGGCACCTTATGCATTACAATCGCTGCAAATATAGCTGATACAGCGATTTTAGCTATTGATGCATGTTTTCCCGATAGTATTCTTGGATTTATTCCATACAAGGATAAATCAGATGTAAAGTTTGTGAAATATTGTTTTGATGTATACAAAACAACTCTTGAAGCGATTTCGAAAGGAACAACACAGGATAATCTAAGTCTGGATAAATTGCGGAAAATAAAATTTAGAATACCCCTTCACCCCAACCAATGCAAAATTGCGGCGGTGCTTTCAGCTTATGACGACCTGATTGAAAACAACAACCGCCGCATTGCCATTCTGGAAAAGATGGCCGAGGAACTCTACCGCGAATGGTTCGTCCGCCTGCGCTTTCCAGGACACGAGAAGACAAAGATTATCAAAGGCGTGCCGGAAGGTTGGGAGATTGTTTCTGCTGGTAAATATAAAAATTTCACGCTGTGGTCTCTGCCACAGCCTTCCCTTTAGGAAGGTTTGGAAACCTTAGGTTTCCAAGATTATAAAAAACTATTCCTTATTTCGCCCTGCGGTCTCTGCCGCAGGGGAATAAACATTTCAAATTAGTAAAAGGGAGATCATACACAAGCGAATAAAATGAAGTAATGAGACTCAAATATCACAAGCGCAGTGTAGTGAAATTTACAAGTCGAATTATCCCAGGCGCAACGCGCCGCGGGATATGAAGCGCAGGAGGAACAATCCCGCCAACGTAGTTGGCAGGGACGCGGGATTTGAAGCGCAAGTGGAACTATCCCTTGTGCAAAACACAGAGGGATATCCCGATACGAAAACGTATCGGAGTTGACACCTTAAACATCAAAGAGTATAAGATAATGGGAATTTTAAAAATAAATGGCTTAAGGGATAGGATTGTCTGAATTACGGCTAATGCAACATTTGGGCATGATGCGTATACAAAAGTAGGTCAATCATCAGCTTCCGACCTCCTGATTGTAGCGGATGTAGAGAAGGACGGCTTCGACGCGGTTGCGGATGCCTGTTTTTTCGAAGATATTGCGGATATGCGTCTTGACGGTCTTGGCGCTCAGGAAAAGTTTTTGGGCAATTTCTTCGTTGGTCATGCTTTCGCTGATGAGTGCCATGACCTCCATTTCCCGCCGTGAAATGGCTTTCATTTTGGCCAATTGATCGCTGGTGGGAGATTTGAGCAGGTGCTTTGTCTCGCATTCCCGGCGTAGGAGTTCATCGAAGACCCGGCCGATCAGGTGGGTGCTCATCCATATCTCGCCCCGGGCGACGACGCGGATGCATTTGATAAGGTCGGCGTCAACATGCTCTCTCAGTAAAAAACCACGCGCGCCTTCCTTCATCATGGCTATCACGTTTTCCTCATTAAAGCGATCTCCGATGATGATGGCCCGCGTGAAGGTGCATTTTTTCGTATACTCCAGCATCGGCGGCAAAGACAGGGCGGCTGCTTCATGCAGGATTTTCTCGTCCACAATGATAATATCCGGCGGCGACCCGACCGTTTTATTCATGAAGGCCAAGCCCTTCTCCACGTCATGGGCAACATTCTGAAGAATGACGAACCCGTGGACTATGAGATCTTTTTCGCCGTGCAGGCAATTCAGCAATCGCTCCTCGGATGCTTCATCAGTGCTTATCACAGCCAGCTTGATCATCTTCTACCTCCTGGTACTATTCACATTGCCGGCGTGCCGTCGGCGAAACTCAATCTACAGAAAACGCTATCGCTTAAAATAGATCGTCTTGCGTACGCATAAAGTAGTATTCACAGAATGTCAACTATTAATTGCTTGATCGCAAAACTATATCTCTCCCCAAAAACTGGACAGGGCAATGAGGTGCATTTTACTCTTCTAAGGGCTACGATGCTGACTTTCTAATGGTTATCTTCACTCTTGCTAACTCAAACAGGTTGAGCCTTTGTAGGTGTAATGGCCAAATATTTTCTTAAAAATACAGGTTAAATAAAAATTTTTCACTTTCGCATATTTTCATAAAAATACTGGATTGCTGATTTATTCAACACTAAACTATTTAAAGGTTGCATTGTAATGAGGCCCAAGTTTCAGAAACAGAGTGCACTGAAACTTGCAGGCCGTAATGAGGCTTAAACTTTAATGAGACTCAAATATCACAAGCGCAGTGTAGTGAAATTTGCAAGTCGAATTATCCCACATGCGAAGCCATGTGGGACTAAATAGTTAGCCGAATTATCCAATAGCCAAGGGCTATTGGAAATTATCCTGCCATAGGCGGAGGATATCGTAGATATCCGTGGTATCCCGCCGGTACAACCGGCAGCGACGCGGGATTTGATAAGCATTCCAAATCCACAAACCATCTTCCACCTTCATCAGATTTTTTATTTTATAGTTGCATTGTGTTTAGAAAGTTGTAAGATAACGCGCAATCTAAAAATTAACGAAACGCAAAACAATCAAAGAAAATGACTAATAAAAAAGACCTATCTGAACGTGATATCTGTACTCAATTCATCTTGCCTGCGCTCATCAAATCTGGATGGGATGTCGAAAAACAAATCCGCGAGGAAGTCTTTTTCACTGATGGACGTATCTTTGTAAAGGGTCATAAGACTGCGCGTGGCGAACGTAAGCGCGCTGATTTTATTCTTTATCTTAAACCTAATATCCCTATTGCAGTTATTGAGGCCAAAGATAACAACCATTCCGTTGGCTCAGGTTTACAACAGGCATTAAATTACGCCGCGATACTCGATGTGCCGGTTGCTTTCAGCTCAAACGGCGATGGTTTTCTAATGCATGACCGCTCTGGTTTTACAAAGATTGAGCATGAGCTTTCTTTGGAAAACTTTCCAGCACCAACTCAACTTTGGCAAATGTACAAAAAATATAAAAAAATTGAAACACCTGAACAAGAAGAGATAGCTTCTTTTGACTATTTCTTTGACGGATCAGGACGTGCACCGCGTTACTACCAGCAGATCGCTATTAACAGAACTGTGGAAGCTATTGCTCAAGGCCAGAATCGCATCCTGCTTGTCATGGCGACGGGCACAGGTAAAACATATACAGCTTTTCAGATCATTTACCGTCTCTGGAAAAACGGGCGAAAAAAGCGCATTCTTTTTCTGGCAGACCGCAATGTTCTTATTGATCAAACCAAGCGCAATGATTTTAAACATTTTAAAGAACGCATGACGGTTATCAGAAAGAAGAAGATTGACAAAGCATTTGAAATATATCTTGCGCTTTATCAGGGGCTGACAAATTACAATGAAGATAAGGACGCTTATCGGGAATTCAGCCGGGATTTCTTTGATCTGATAATCGTGGATGAATGTCATCGTGGAAGTGCGGATGCCGACAGTGCGTGGCGGGAGATTCTCACCTATTTCAGTTCGGCTACCCAGATCGGACTTACTGCTACACCAAGAGAAACAAAAGAAATATCCAATATCGAATACTTTGGTGACCCACTTTATACTTATACACTTAAACAGGGAATTGAGGATGGTTTCTTAGCGCCTTACAAAGTTATCCGTGTTGGGTTTAATACTGATCTAGAGGGCTGGCGGCCTGAAGTAGGGAAGACGGACAAAGACGGTAACGAAGTTGAAGATCGCATCTATAACACCAAAGATTTTGATAAGAATCTGGTGATAGATGAAAGGACGCAGCTTGTCGCTAAAAAAATATCCGAATATTTAAAGAAAACAAACCGATTTGATAAGTCGATTGTTTTCTGTGTGGACATAGAACATGCCGAGCGCATGCGTCAGGCATTGGCTATTGAAAATCCTGATCTGGTTCTTGAAAATCATAAATACATAATGCGTATAACTGGCGACGATGACGAAGGTAAACGTGAGGTGGATAATTTCATCAATCCGGAAGAACGCTATCCTGTTATTGCAACTACGTCGAAATTAATGACTACCGGCGTTGATGCTCAAACATGCAAGCTGATTGTTCTTGATTCTAACATCAAGTCCATGACTGAATTCAAACAGATTATTGGACGCGGCACGCGCATCAATGAAGAATATGGCAAAACTTATTTTGCTATTATGGACTTTCGTAATGTAACCGATCTTTTTGCTGATCCGGCATTTGACGGCCCACCGTTGATGATTAAGATAGTTAACGGCGAAGAAGAATTAACCGACAAAGATATCCATCCCGAAGAAGAGCAGAGCATTATTGATCCTGAAACAGGCGCGCCGGTTGATTTTGATAAAAAAGAGCCGGCGAAATATTCCACGCAGCCGGAAATAATTACCGGCGGTGCAATTATTTCTGAACCACGCCCCAAAGTATATGTTGCAGGCGTTGATGTATCCGTCCTCAATGAAAGAGTTCAGCATCTTGATGGCAATGGCAAGCTTATTACTGAGAGCCTCAAAGATTATACAAAGAAGGGCATCTTGCAAGAGTTTCGGTCGCTTGATGATTTTCTTGCCCGCTGGAACGGGACACACAAAAAGAAAGCAATTGTTTCAGAATTAGAATCACACGGAGTAATACTGGAGAATTTACTTGATGAAGTGAAAAAAGATTTAGATATATTTGATCTGATTTGCCACATCGCCTGGGATATGCCCGCGCTCACCCGCAGGGAAAGAGCGGAGCAAGTCAGAAAGCGCAACTACTTTACAAAATATGGCGATAAAGTGCGTATGGTTATTGAGGCGCTTCTGGATAAATACGCTGACGAAGGTATTGAAAATATCGAAGACCTTGCAGTCTTACGTGTTGAACCCTTTAATCAAATAGGCACACCGGCTGAAATCATCCAGATATTTGGCGGCAGGGATAAATATTTGCATGTTATCGAAGAACTGGAACACGAGCTCTATGCAGCAGCTTAAGGACAATTAATGAAAAATATCGGCAACATTATTAAAACGCTTCAGAATATCATACGTAAAGATCAGGGCGTTTCTGGTGACGCGCAGAGAATTGAACAGCTTGGTTGGATGATTACCCTGAAAATTATTGATGACAAAGACACTGAACTAGAGCTTATTCAGGATAATTATAAATCACCTATTCCCAAGAAACTGCAATGGCGGAATTGGGCAGCTGATTCTGAAGGTGCGACTGGAGATGCTCTGAAAGAATTTGTAGATCAAAAATTATTCCCAGGACTAAAAAATATTGATGTTTCCGGCGGTAACAAACGGGCTTTGATTATCCGTGAAATCTTTGAAGGTACCAATAACTATATGAAAAATGGTACCATCATCCGGCAGGTTCTAAACCAACTCAATGAAATTAATTTCAATGATTCCTCAGACCGGCATTTGTTCGGCGATATTTACGAAACCATTCTGAGAGACCTGCAAAGCGCTGGAAACTACGGAGAGTTTTATACGCCTCGTGCCATTACTGAGTTTATGACTGAAATCATCAATCCTCGGTTAGGTGAAAAGGTTCTTGACCCTGCGTGCGGAACCGGAGGCTTTTTAACCAGTGCTATCGAAAATATCCGCAAACAGGATGTGAAAAGCGTCGATGACCTGAAAGTATTGGAAAAGACTATTCATGGTATGGAATTTAAACCGCTTCCCTTTATGCTTTGTATTTCCAATTTGGTCTTACACGACATTAGTGTGCCTAATGTTGATTATACGGACAGTTTGAATCGTGAATATACATCCATCGGCCAAAAAGATAAGGTTGATGTGATTCTGGCCAATCCTCCCTTTGGAGCATCAGTTGCCGATAAAGTAGAAACAAACTTTCCGTTAAATTTTCGAACTACCGAGAGCGCTGACCTTTTTCTGTTACTGATGATTCGCTATCTCAAAGACGGTGGTCGGGCGGCAATTGTTTTGCCTGATGGTTCACTTACTGGTGATGGTGTTAAATCACGTATCCGCCAACATTGGCTTGAAACCTGTAATCTTCATACGATTATCAGACTTCCGAATTCAGTCTTTAAACCTTACGCAACAGTTGCAACTAATTTAATATTTTTTACAAAGGGAAGCCCCACAACCAAAATTTGGTATACTCAACATCAATACCCTATTGGCACTAAATCGTACTCAAAAACAAATCCTATAAAAGGTGATGATTTTAAACCAATAAAAGATTGGTGGAATAACAGGAAAGAAGACGGTAATTCTTGGATAGTTCAAATTAATGATATTTTTAAAAATGGCTATGATCTTGATATTAAAAATCCAACTTCAAAACAAACCAGTGGCTCAAAATCTATCCAGGCACATATTGAATCTTTGCGTAATGATTTAGTGGATATTGATTCAGAAATTGAAGAAATCTTATTATCAATAACAAAAATTGAATTAAGTACCATGACAGAGCTTGGATCTGTATGCAATGTAATAAAAGGAAATATCGGAATAAAAAAAGCAATTCCAGGCGATTTCCCACTTGTTACAACAAGCGAAGAAAGAGGATCGCATCTTGAATATCAATTTGACGATGAAGCTGTATGCATTCCAATGGTATCGTCAACTGGTTATGGCCATGCATCTATTAAAAGAATACATTACCAATCAGGTAAATTTGCCCTAGGAACAATATTGGTAGCAGTTATTCCAAAAGATAAAGAGAAATTGTCTGCAAAGTATCTGTATTACTATCTCAATAATTTCAAGGAAGAACTAGTTGTTCCACTTATGAAAGGTATGGCAAATGTGACGCTTTCTGTTGAAAAAATAAAAACCATCAAGTTAGTTGTTCCTTCTATTGAAAAGCAAATAGAATTAATACAATTAATGGAAAAATGTGAAGCCATCAATCACACTCTTTTACAGTCTTATTCAGATGCGAATCAAATGATAAAAACAATTTTGAGGGAAGCGTTTGTAATGGCGCAATGAAATAATCGGCGACGGTTCTATTTAATTGAAATATAAGATCGAAATTATTATAGTTCAATCACAAATTGGATGCTTCTCGATGTTCTGCGAAAGAAGTAGAATGTATAACGAGCGGCAGGGAAGGCATAATCGGAAAAATGGCAAAGCTTCTCTCTAGCATGCGCCGGACTAGCGCCTTCAGGTCGCAGTGATAGAATTACGACCTACGCAATCTCAATACTCTAGCGGTAATTGGTTCAGCTATTTCTCTTTTCTGACACCTTTAAACGGGTCGTTATCGGCTTTTTGATCAATGAACCTGCCGGTATCTGTATCACGTTTAACCCATCGATCATTATGAGGATTATACGTTTGAGAACGATCCGTTACCTGTCCTTGCCGACGATTGTCGCCGTAGGGTGGATTCTTGGCCATAATGCTTCACCTCCTTTCTTAACAACTATTAGACACGGTTCTATTTAATCCTTTTGCAATCTTTTACAATGCAGGAGGCCACAAGCCTTCTCTTTCAACTCTCCTTTTTATTACGTCCGCGGAAACACCAAACGGCTTACAAATAGTTGGAGATATTCTCGATAAAACAGCATCGGGATCATTTTCTAAATAATCTGTCAGTTTGTTTTCTTTAATAATGGTGGCAGCTTGCTTAATTGCCAAAACTAAATCTGAATGCGGTACTAATAGTCTGCCGGCAAATTCATTGGCCTGCCACTCAAAATTACTATATTCATTTTCAGGCACGTTAAGAATGAAGTTTTTCCATGCCGCTGGATCAACCAAATCAAACGCCGCAAATACTTCCTTGTGCAAGAAGAAATGACCCAATTCATGTGCAAATGAAAATCGCATCCGATTAGCAAATTTCTCATTCATGTAAAAATCATAATCAACAACAATTGCAGTCAGGTCAATCTTCAGGTAGGCATCCATATCGGTTGAAGAAAATAAACCATGCTTAGGATCAGGACGAAGTTTCAACCGAAATTCAACAATTTTTTCTATGTTGATCGGTAGGACACCTTCCGACCAGTAAGTTTTTCGAACATCATCTGCAATAGACCAGAGTTCTTTTTTATCAATCCATTTACATTTGAACTCGCTGGGTTCCAAGTATTAATCCTCCTTTTTGATCATATCTATTAGCTTGTCCAATTCTTCGGCTGTCGGTTTGTCGCTTCTGATTGTGCGAAAGAACATGGGCAGGGCTTTTAAAACATCTGCATCTGAACGGATATCTTCAGGAATAATACCAGCGTCAATGTTGGCGAGATCTTTCATTTCATTCCATGCTTCGGTGCCAATTTTGATACCTAAAACACGCGCAATTTTTTTTAATTTTTCTTCATCCTGTGGTGGCGCTAATAAACCACGTTCGGTTTTACTCCAGTTGCTGGCGTCCATCTCGGCAAGTTTGCAGAACTCCCTGAGGCTTATTTCTTTTTTCATCCTTATTGCTTTTATATATTCTCCATACATAAAGATTCCCCCTATCTTTTTATGTTTTTTAACTCGGTTTAAAAGTAACGTGTGGTAAAATATTAACCATGTGGTATTAATATAACCACACCGATAAGAAGTCAAGTAAAATTTTAGGGAAATTCTAGAAAATATTTAATGAATAATCCTATTTTTTTACATTTATTTTTAGCATTTTGGTCTCGCCTATCAAAAACTAAATAGTCTTATCTTCTTATCCTTGTAAAACTTATTCGCCTTCAGGTCGCAGTGAAAAAAGAGGTAAAAAGAAATAGATTGACAATGGATAATATACTATATAATTATACGTATAATTATATAGAGAGGTGACCATGTTATGTTAGTCGAAACCGATAGGATGATTCCTGTTACTAAATTGCAGAAAGAGTTGACAAAACGTGTAAGGGATATTTCGGAGGGCGGCAGCCCTTTGTTTATTCTTAAGAACAA
>PLMV01000042.1 GCA_003141615.1 Syntrophaceae bacterium | reverse complement strand
GGAACATTTGATGTTGTTGTTGAAGATAAATTTGATGAGGATATGAAATCGTTTATTTCTGAATATCCCGCATTACAAAAAGTTAAGGTTGAGAAATCAATTCTTCCGCAATGGATCAGACCTGAAAAGGTGGCTGTTGTTGCTCCCAAGGTTGAGGAACCTGTTACTCTAAAGGAGGCTGTTGTTGTTGCTCCCAAGGTTGAGGAACCTGTTACTCTAAAGGAGGCTGTTGTTGTCGCTCCCAAGGTTGAGGAACCTGTTGCTCCAAAGGAGGCTGTTGTTGTCGCTCCCAAGATTGAGGAACCTGTTGCTCCAAAGGAGGCTGTTGTTACCGCATCCGGTGTAACCGATAAAAATCTAGCTCAAGTTAACAGTAAACAATTTGAGAAAGAAGCTATCCCTAAAGAAGCTATCCGAAATTTGGTAAATAAATGGTTAACCAGTTGGAAATCAGGCGATATGAAAACTTACCGCAGTTGTTATACGTCAGATTTCCAGTCAAAAGGAATGAACTTAGATGCCTGGGTTTCTCATAAAACCAATGTGCACCAGAAAAGTAAAAAAATAAATATTAGCATTGATAAATTGCAAATATCAGCAGATGAAAATATTGCAACGGCAGTATTTACTCAACATTACAGTTCAGCCATATTAAAATATTCAGGCAAAAAGAAATTGGAGTTAAGAAAAATAAACGACGAATGGAAAATATACAGAGAAATTATGTAACCATAATCACGGGTATTAACCCCAAAGCAAGCTTTGTAAACATTTCGCAGCAAGCTGCGGGATATTGTACCCTCCGCTTTGCGGGATTGTTCAACTTACCAATTCCAATGCGCTTCGCTTTCGGAATTGGAGTTTCACAATAAGCACAGCGCATACATATTAATTTACAAGTCTGCTTTAAGTAAACATAGCTTGCCCTAAATACCCAAGAACCACTGTGTTGCGGCTAGTGATCTTAGACTATACTCTCTTTCCATCCTTAATCCTCAATTCTGAAAGCTGCCCGCCACTGAACAGTAGTAGGTGAACTCATTAAATAGGATTCTATTCATTTCTTGTCTTTCATTTCATTTTCAAAAGCCAGAAGTGCGGAAGGGAAGGGAGCTAGGCTGCGCGAGATTGCGCCCTGCAGGAAAGATATTGCCACGCCATAGTTGGTTACAGGAACGCCTGCTTCCTGCGCTTTGCGCAATCGGTTGAGCATTTCCCGGCGATTAATCATGCAGGCGCCGCAATGTAAAATCAGCTTATACTTTTTTAAATCATCAGGATAATCCCGTCCCGAAGATATGTCTATCTGGAGATCGCCCCCCACATATTGCCTGAGCCAGCGGGGGATTTTTATTCGCCCAATGTCATCTTCCAGCGCATGATGCGAACAGGCTTCCGCGATCAAAATATTATCGCCCGGTTGCAAGCTGTCAATGGCTGCCGCTCCCCGCGCCATGATGGTCAGGTCGGACTTTTGCCGCGCAAAAAGAATAGAAAATGTGGTAACCAAAATATCTTTCGGCACATCGGCCGTAACTTTGAGTATGGCCTGAGAATCAGTCACGACGATTGCGGGTGGATTTTTCAGGTTGGACAGCGCTGCGGCAAGTTCTCTTTCTTTGACGACAAGAGTCATGGCGTCATTATCAAGCGCGTCACGGATAGTCTGCACCTGCGGCAAAATCAGTCTGCCTTTGGGCGCCTGCAAATCAATAGGCACAACTAAAACAGCGAGCCCTCCTGGCGGCAGAAGATCGCCAATCAGTGATGGAGTTCCGACAAAATCCGCAGGGGCAACTTCCATTAATTGCTGCTTTAACGTCTCCAGATAATTCTGGCGCTTAGTTTCATCGTTGCAGGAAACAGTTAAAATTCGGTCTGATTTTGATTGCAGAAATTTTAGATGATCAGGTGAAGGCTTATGCAAATCAATTTTGTTGATGACAATCAACATCGGTATTTTACGTTTTTTCGCTTTGGCCAGAACTGATTCCTCGTAATTTGTCCATGTATCCGGTTCTGTGACGAGTATAATGACATCGGTACGGTCGAATACTTTAGCCGTTTTTTTCAGCCGGGCACTGGATAATTCCGAAATATCATCCAGACCGGCCGTATCCAGAAATAGAACAGGTCCCAAGGGCAAAAGCTCCATCGCTTTTTCCACAATGTCAGTTGTAGTTCCGGCAACAGGCGATGTAATGGCAATATCCTGCCCCAGCATTAAATTCATTAGGCTGGATTTGCCGACATTAGTTCGCCCCAGAAGCGCTATATGCAGACGGTTTCCCTTCGGTGTGTTATCCATTATTTTTTATCCTTATAGCCGAGGGCCGTTAACTGATAGGGAGATAATACTTTATTGATCAATTCTTTTCCCAGTTTTTCTTCTAAAAACCGCCGCATATTTTTTTCGCCGCGAGAAGAAAATTCTGTTATCAATAGTGTGGCTTTATCGTAACCGATCACCGGCAGCAAGGCTGTGATGATCATGGGACTGGCATCAAAATATTCTTCACATTTATCTTTGTTGGCCTCAATCCCGCGCACATGCTCAGTGAGCAGACTATTGACGTTAATCAGCATATCCAGCGATTCCAAAAGGGCTTGAGCAAGCAGAGGCAGAAATTCATTGATTTGCAAAGTGCCTCTGGCCGCAGTTTCGGTAATGATTCCATCGTTGGCAATTACCTTGATACCGGTTTGGATGGCCGCTTCTGCCATAACAGGGTTGACTTTGCCGGGCATGATGGAAGAACCCGCCTGCAATTGCGGCAGTCGAATTTCACCAAGAAAATTCATTAAACGCAGATCATTGGCAATTTTAATCAGATTGACGGCGTGGGCTTTGAGTATTCCCGAAACTTCCACAAAAGAATCAGCGTTAGCCGTTTCACCCATAATATTTTCACCGCGGGAAAGTCCCAGGCCGGTGACGTCTCTTAATTTTTCGATCACCAGAAAAATATAATCGCGCGGCGAGGCCAAGCCAGTTCCCACGGCTGTTCCGCCCAAATTCACCACGCGCAAGCGTTCCTCGCATTTGAAAGTCCGCCAGCGATCCCGCGAAAAAGCTTCGGAAAACGCGGAGAATTCCGCGCCTAGAGTGATGGGCACGGCTTCCTGCAATTCCGTTCGTCCCAGCTTGACAATCGCGGCAAACTCTTTTTCCTTTTCCTGAAACGCGCCTTGCAGGCAGGCTATGGCTTTGGATAAATCCCGCAGAAGAAAAATCGCGGCAATTTTTATTGCCGTGGGATAAACATCATTGGTGGATTGATGTAGATTGACATCTTCCAGAGGATGAATAATTGTGTAATCACCTTTGTTGCCGCCTAAAATTTCTATAGCGCGGTTGGCAATGACTTCATTCATGTTCATATTTGTCGATGTTCCCGCGCCGCCCTGCAGAGCATCAATGGGAAATTGATCAGCGAATTTTCCGGTAGCAATTTCATCGTAGGCGGTGATGATAGCTTCAGCTTTTTCTTTAGGCAAATATCCGTTTTCCAAATTGGCCAGACAACAGGCTTTCTTAATCTGAGCCATACTTTTGATCAAGCCGGCATTTACTTTTATGCCGCTGATGTGGAAATTATTAATGGCTCTCTGGGTATGAATTCCCCAATAAGCACCTGCGGGTACTTCTAATGATCCTAAGAAATCATGTTCTGTTCGTTTATCATTCATAAATGACCAGCTCTATTGGTTGGAATTCACAGGTATGAACCGTAAATTAAATTATGGTGCGGTTCACCCTTTACAAATTTCAATTCACTACGTTTTTAAAATTTGAGTCTCAATATCCCGCTTCGCTTTGCTCGCGGGATAATTCGACTTACCAATCTGACTGCGCTTTGCTTGTCACATTGGAGTCTCATTAAAAAAGAGGTTTGCCCCGGTTGGAACAAAACTCTTCAGATATCAATTGATCTTATCGAATAAACTATTCATCTTTTCCATGAGGCAAATCGGTGCCTCTCTGCACATACTTGGTGTGCAAAAGTTTATGCGACTTGTGTCCTAAAGGTTCCTTCAGGAATTTGTCATATAGCTTTTTAACCGATTCATTCTCATGTGATTGTCGATTCTTCTGAACTTTTCCGTCATCTTTGTAAAGAGCGGAAGTGCGCAGTACGCGAATCTCGTTAGTAGTCGGAATGGGTTCTCCACCACCGGCAATACAACCACCCGGACAACACATAATTTCAATGAAGGCATAATCTGCTTTACCTTCACGAATTTTGTCCATCAGTTTACGGGCATTACCCAAGCCATGGGCAACAGCTATCTTTACATCGCCCAGAGGTCCTACTTTAACGGTTGCTTCTTTAACTCCTTCCAGGCCACGGACAGGTGTGATATCCAGACTGGGCAGGTTTTCTCCGGTCACAACAGCATAAACGGTTCTGAGCGCTGCTTCCATAACACCGCCGGTAGCGCCGAATATGGTGGCTGCTCCTGTGTACTCACCCATCGGGGCATCGTAATCTTCATCCGGCAGATTGACAAAATCAATTCCGCCTTCTTTAATCATTCGTCCCAGTTCACGAGTGGTGAGGACGTAATCCACATCACGGAAGCCACTGCTGTTCATTTCCGGCCGCTGTGCTTCAAATTTTTTAGCGGTGCAGGGCATGATGGAGACGGAAACGATATCTTTCGGATCAATGCCCGCTGTTTCCGCGTAATATGTTTTAGCCAACGCGCCAAACATTTGCTGCGGCGATTTACAGGTTGATAGATGACCGAGCAGATCAGGATAAAAATGTTCGCAGAACTTGATCCAGCCGGGGCTGCACGATGTAATCATCGGCAGTGTTCCGCCTTCTTTTACTCTCTTGAGTAACTCATTGCCTTCTTCAATAATGGTAAGATCGGCGGTAAAATTGGTGTCAAATACTTTATCAAATCCCAGTCTGCGCAGAGCCGCGATCATTTTTCCGGTGACAAGGCTTCCCACAGGCATACCGAATTCTTCACCAAGCGCCGCCCGAATGGCCGGTGCTTCCTGAACGATTACGTACTTGGTCGGGTCTTGCAGTGCTTTCCAGACTAAATCAACATCATCTTTTTCATAAAGAGCGCCGACAGGACAGACCATAATGCACTGGCCGCACGCAATACAATTGGATTCAATCAAGGGCAAATCAAACGCCGGAACAACTTTGACCTCGCTGCCGCGATGCGCCGGAGTTAAAACGCTGACTGTCTGAATCTGATCGCAAACTGCCACGCAGCGATGACATTCAATACATTTACGGCTATCCCGCACAATAGAAGGGCTGGAACGGTCGATCATGCCTTCCTTGGGGAATTG
>PLMV01000066.1:229-5882 GCA_003141615.1 Syntrophaceae bacterium | reverse complement strand
AGAGAGTTGGGGATCGAGCCGGCAACACCGGATGAGGCCAGGAAGATTTTGGGTCTCAAGGGGATCAACAAAGTGAATTATTAAATGATTAAGCCCGGGTAGATATAAATTTGCCCGGGCTTAATATCTAATGTCGCCGATCCTTTCATTCTCGCTTTTTCTCAAAGAGCTCTTTGTACTCCCCGTAACCTTCCCTCTCCAGATCTTCTTTCGGGATAAATCTCAGGGCAGCGGAATTCATGCAATACCGGCGTCCTGTCGGTGGAGGCCCGTCCTGGAATACATCACCAAGATGAGAATCGCCGCGCTTGCTTCTTACCTCGGTGTGGAGTGAAGATAGCACGATATTATCCGCTTCGAGAGGTTTCGTAAAGCTCGGCCAGCCGGTCCCCGAATCATACTTGTCCAGGGAACTGAACAGAGGTTCACCGGAAATGATATCGACGTAGATACCCTCCCGCTTGTTTTTGTTATATTCATTCAGGTAAGCCCACTCGGTGTCTTCATGTTGAGTTACTGAATACTGAATGGGAGTCAACATTTTCTTAAGCGTCGCATCGTCAGGCTTTTTAAAATTCTTCCAGTCCCCGGGGCTACGTTTAAGCGCTTTGGCGCTCCCCGTATTTTCGCCTGCCACATTTACCCCCTCCTTGTCCTGCATTACACTTTTTTCCTGCTGCTGTGTCATGCCGGAATTCTGGCAGGCCGGAACCAGGAATAACATCACAACACCCATGGTCAATGCTTTCATGTTGCCTCCAATGAAAAATAGAAGATTTCTAAAATCTCGAATAATCTAACCACTGATTTATAAATATCAAGTCACTTGACTATAAAGAAAACACTCATTTTCTCATCGAAGAATCTGATTTACTCATCAGGATAAAAAGAATTTGACTATTGCTGGTTGAAATGTTGTATGTATTGGTAAAATAAGAAAAACAACATTACAGGAAGATACAAATACCCCCGATCATCCCCCAATAATGCTACATTTCATTTGGTATTCAGCAATATATCTTGATAACCAAAATTGCAACTTTGTTATTGTTATTGTGAGGCATGAGTGGTCGTGGTAATCTCTTCCTGAAGGCTTCAAAAGATGAAATCCATTGATCCTGGGCAATATGAGCACATCGTCTTTTTTACTGGCGCTGGGATGTCTGCCGAAAGTGGCGTTCCCACCTACCGGGGCCACGGCGGCATCTGGAGTCAGTATCGCTGGGAAGAGTATGCCTGTCAGGAAGCATTTGATGCCGATCCGGAAAAGGTTCTGAAATTTCATGAATTGAGACGGGCGGCAGTCCTCACCTGTACTCCCCACGCCGGACATATGGCAATCGCCGCATTGGAAAGGAAGCACCAGCGTATCACGGTGGTGACCCGGGTAGGTGTTTACGGTAATGACATATTCCTGTACTACACAATCGGACATGTGCCGAAAAAAGTCCTGAATCCATGTGGTAATAATCATCTTGTTGCTTTTCAGGGAGAAGTGCCACCAATAGTATTGGTCGTATACACATAGGATCTGCTATTTGTGCACTATCCTTATCGGATCCGGATATTTGAGGTTATCGAAGGAAGAATTAAGATAATTCGTATTTTGCTTGGATAAAATTATCAGACTGCCTTAAGTCCATTGCATATTCCTCTGATCAATTTCAACTTTATTTCCGTTCCCTCTAATGGGGTCAGTTGCAGATCATTCGGGTTGGAAAAGCCATCATCGTTTTCATTAGAATAGCTTGGCCTGTTTCTCCCTAACAAATCAGCTATATTTTTTTGTATGTTTCGCCAATCGTGCCGCTTCTCTATTTCATCTCCATGTGCCTCTCGGCATCTCATCAGGAACATTATGGTGTAATAAAGTCGATAAGTGTCATTTCCTATCATTTTTTTAAAATCATTGCGCTTTCTCATATTAAATTCTTTGTCATCTTCATCCGATCTTTTTTCACCTATAAGACATTCCGTTGTCGCTTGATATAGTATTTTCCCAGTTTCAAACAACTTTCCCCATACTATTGGTGATGTTTGATCCGATATAGGTTCTCTCAATTTTGTGATGTTCTTAGCAAGTTTGTCCCTTGAAGTTTCTTTAAATAATTGTTTGTTACTTGATTCGGAAGAATATTCAATGTGCACTTCCAGAAATTCGTCTACCGCTTTTCTTAGACGAAGTGTAATAGGTTCTTGCCATTCATTTCGGATTAATCTCTTTTTCCATTGTTCCATTCCTTTGACCGTAAGATCATCAAGGCTCTTTTGAAATTCTGTTTGAAGAAGTTTCAGTAGGCTTAACTGGAACCTAACACTATACTCGTTGTCAACGTCAAAGATATTGGATATTGCTTCAGGAAATTTTAATGTACTTAACCATTCGTTTTCAATCTTATATCCATGAGATCTTTTTGTATTAAATCTATCATTTACAATTCTCAAGAGATCAAAAATGTTGCTTTCTTTATTGTTAATCTTACAGGGTATATGGGTTAAGTCGTCCATGCAGAGATAAGTTCCTGCAGATATCCATTGCCTCAACTTGTCATTATTTGTCGCGACATCAAGAAATAGACCGACAGATCTAAGGTGTTCTGGTGAAATTGGCTGGCCTGCGATATGGGACCGATAATCATTAATTTGCTCATATACTTTTTTTGTCATCTCATAAGCAACCTGTTCTTCAGTCAGCGGAACAGGATCAGATGGTCGTGGCGGGGGCGGCGGGGGTTCAATAATAGTTTTGGAAGGTTCATCAATAACAATTCTAACAAGCTTAATGGCATCAGAAATTTTGCTTTGCCAGATTCGTATTGGTTCAAAACATGGATTTTGATCTTTTATTTTAAGAAATGCATTTAAACCATTTAAGTGGTACCATAGAGTAATGCATGACAATGCTTGGTTCTTTCTGAGGATAAAAAAACTCAGGTTCAGGTTTCCCTGAAGAAGGCAGATTCTCTTACCTTTACCATCCTCAACCGATAACTGTCCTTCACTGATCCGTGCTGAAATCTCAGAATTCCATAGGTAGGTTAACAACCTTTCTGCGGTAGTCCATCTTTTCTTGTCTGAAAGAGTAGTCCCGAGGTTTAATGTCTTAACGCCCCCTTCATTTTCATTGCCTGCTTCAATGTACTCAATAATTGATGGTAAGTTAACTCTTAAATCGGGGCATAGGGATTTCAACATTATGACGGCGAGCTTTTCCATCGATAATCGCCTCCCCTCAACGATATGAAACCGCCGACCATTAAAAGACTTTAATTGAGTACGCTGAATTATGTCTCCGAATATAGAATTTGCCGTATTAATAAAACCATTATTTTGAATATGATGAATTAGTGATCGGAGCTTTCGTTTGAAATCTCTTGATAGGTCAATGTGATCATCCTTTACTTGTAGGCCTGTAATGGTAAATCCATTATCAAGATTGCCTGCACGTGTTTTTTTTGCATTTAGTTTAAACCCTGATCCCGCTATCGTTTTTTCAACAATTTGTTCGACATGTGACCGAAACTGGGATTCATTGGGGAGTCCTTCTTTATTAGCTGCTTTCTCCGAAATTGAAATGGTTATATCGTCAACATATCGAGAATATAAGTAATTTTTACCAAGTCCCTCTATAATCTTTTGATCATACCGATGAAAAACCAGGTTGGCAACAGCAGGGGATGTTGGCGCCCCTTGAGGTAGATGTCCTTGCCAAGTGACAAGCCTTGAAATGAGAACTGCCGCATCCATTTTCCAAGGGATATTTACCTTTTGAAGCATTTGTCCTTTCAAATGCATCAATGCAGGGATGACATGTTTGTTCAATCGGACAGAGCCAAAAAAATTCTTGAGATCGAAATTAATCACAAAATGTTGATGGAGATGGGCCGCCGCAT
Source organism: Syntrophaceae bacterium (assembly GCA_003141615.1). Taxonomy (GTDB): domain Bacteria; phylum Desulfobacterota; class Syntrophia; order Syntrophales; family Smithellaceae; genus Smithella. Next base: position 1,989 of record PLMV01000066.1, on the reverse strand, counting down.
TGTAAAATATGTTGAATTTTTGATGTGCGGTAGCAGGCGTAAAAACATGGTCTATTCCTAGTCCCAATATGTTCAAAGCGCTCACTTTTGCGTTTTTAAGTCCCGGACGGCAGCCATAAATGTACGATGGTAATGTGTTCATTGCTGGATCTAGGATAGCAGCAAGTATGATCCTTTGAATCCGTCGTAATGGAGGGTTGGGTATCTCTAAGAGTCTTGGACTAGTACCGCCTCTGGGAATCTCCTGTCGTTTATAGAGTGGTCCCCACGTTTTGGACTTTTCATTGTATTCATCCGGGTGGAAGGCCATGAAATGAATCATTTTAGAACTGATCCATGGATACCGTGAGGCGCATTGATCTGCAATATAGAAGACTAGACTGCGTTTGGAATATGAGGGCAATTTTAAATAAGTGAGGGCTTGGAGTAGATGGTTGTCACCATATATCCATTGTAAAATCCAGCGACGCGATTTATTACCCTTTTTTATTAGTTCTACTATGGGAATAAAGTTTAGCTTGTCTTGCGGCAGATTTTTCTGATGATTGTAAATAATGGAGAGGGCACGCAGTGGCGGTTGTTGAGCTAAATAACACTGAAACTCCTCAAAGTTTTTCTGTATTTCATCTGTCATTTGCATCGATACTTAAAATAAGGGGAAGCGGCCACCTACGCAGGTACGCCCGGAGCGCAGGAGCCGAGGCTGCCGTACGCTCTCGACTTGGACACTAAAAATCTATTGCCATGTGCATTGGAGGCGATACGCCATCCTATCCCATCGCGCATGGTGCTGCAAGCTAGGTATGTCTGCCGCTCCCCTCTTATAATTAAGTATGAAGATATAAACATAAAAAGTCAATATATCTTCATATTTTTCTATTTTATATCGAGTATATTTAATCTTTCAATGATAAAATATCAAATTCAACTGGTAATCATCACGCCACTTCCAAGTCGAAAGTTACTGCTTTGTGGGTGAAAGAAGTAAGCGGGGTATATCTCAAGCTGATACTTAATTCCCGGGGATAGGGTAGCTCCCGAAGATTGGGCAGCCGGGGGCCTCCCGGGAAGTATTTTTTCCCCCGGTGGGCAGGGAGGTGGGTTTGACCGCCAGATAGCAGGATACAATGACGTATCGTGAAGGGCTAAAATCCACAACCTCATCGGGACACGGTAAACGGGTAAGGGTACGGGCAGATCGTTGCTCCTGGATGAGTACAGTAAGGCTCGCTGTTAATGTTTACGGATATAGAAGCTGCACCCGACAGGATGAAAAATCATCGGCGGTACCCTGGCTGGGGTAGCAGGTATCTGGATCACCCGCTGGTACAAAAAGGCCACTTTTTATGGTTAGTGGGTAGCATACAGGGTAGCACGACAAAAAAAGAGGGGCCAACCTTTTCGGCTAACCCCTTGATTTTCTTGGTAGCGGGGAGAGGATTTGAACCTCTGACCTTTGGGTTATGAGNNGACTGCTCCACCCCGCGTCATTTGATGACTTTCTATATAAAAGACTGGTGGTTCTTAAAACACCATCCGGCCTTTTGTCAAGGGGTATTTCATTTTCTTCCGAGTACGCTGTAGATATCAAACTGTTTTTCAATCCCCTTAACCGATTGAAACGCCATTTTTTCCACCTGAAAAAACTCCCGGACCTGCTGATAAGTTTCATCACAGATCAAAATCTGATCGGGTCGGGCAAGATGCTCCAGCCTGGAGGCCAGCACAACGGGCAAACCGAAAATGGTGTATTCCTTTTT
>PLMV01000066.1:0-182 GCA_003141615.1 Syntrophaceae bacterium | reverse complement strand
AGCATCTGGGAAAGCTCATCCACCGTCATGCGCTCAGACAATCCGGAGAAACCACGAATATCCGTAAAAAGGACGGTCACCACCTGCTTTCTTGGAATCATGATCCTGACGTCTTTTTGCAGTTCCATCAAAACCTGTTCCGACACAAACTGTTTTAATCGCTTTTTCACGTTATATTCACG
>PLMV01000162.1:5466-18512 GCA_003141615.1 Syntrophaceae bacterium | reverse complement strand
GCACGGCACTGATGAACAAAAAGAAAAATATGTGAAGCCACTCTTGAAGGGTGAAATATTCGCGGCGGAATGCCTTACCGAGCCGCGCGGCGGTTCGGATTTCTTTGGGGCTACAACCAAAACTGAAGATAAGGGCGATTATTTTCTTTTAAATGGTCAGAAGCGTTTTATTGTGGGAGCCGAAGGTGCGGACTTCTTCCTCGTTTACGCCAAAACCAATCCCGAAGCCAAACCGCAGGAAGCCATCACCTGCTTTATTGTTGAACGCACAGAAGGTGTCGAAGTGAAATATCTTTATGGATTGATGGGCTGCCGCGGCGGCGGCAACGGCCGCCTGATCTTCCGCGATGTGAAAGTCCCCAAAGAAAATATTGTGGGAAAAATTCAGGGCGCCTATGCCGTTTTCAATACAATGATGATACCGGAGCGTCTGGGAACGGCTTCCATGACCATTGGCGCAGCCCGTCCTGCTCTTGATATCGCCACAAACTACACGGCGAGACGCAAAGCGTTCGGTCAGACGATTAATCAGTTTGAAGGCGTGAGTTTTCAAATTGCCGAAGCCGTAATGCTGCTGGACGCCGCGCGGGCTATGGCCTATGTTACTGCCCGGGCGGTGGACGCGGGCGCGGATATGAACAGAATACGGCGAATGGTTTCGCAGAGCAAAAAATTTATCACCGAATCATGTCAGAAGGCCGTTCATAATTCCATGCAGGTAATGGGCGGCATTGCCTATACCAATGTTTTCCCCGTTGAGCGCATCTACCGCGATGTCCGTCTGGCTTCCATCTGGACAGGCACCAGTGAAGTCATGTCCATGATCACCGCCCATGAATGGTATCGTGAATATTTCAAACAAAAAGCAAAGCAAACGATTCGCGACAGTGAGCTCGATGCTCAGGAAGCTTACGATGAAGAAAAGATATATAACGATGATGATATGTGGAAGAAAGGATGGTAATACCATTTCGCTTTCAAAGAATATTCATTCGCCAAGCGCTTATGAAAGGGCGTTACAGTAAGTTATGTGACACGAAATATAATAATTTCGTACATTAAATTGTCAGTAAGAGGGAAATAATGAAGAACACCATTTTAATTCTAATAGCTATTTGCCTAATTGTTGTTGCAATACCATGTAAAGCTCAAGATGAGACCAAACATATCGCTGTTTTTAACCAGCAATGGCTAGTAGTTTCGATAGAGGATATTGACACTTAAGGTAAAGTATACAGGGAAACTTAAACGGAGACAGCAGAAACGATAAAGGAGGGGCATCAGATGAAAGTGACAACACGAAAAGACGGCGATATATACACAGTAACGATCAACAGGCCCGACGTCAGAAATGCCGTCGATCTGGAAACGGCACAGATGCTCTATGAGGCCTTCCTGGAATTTGACCGGGATGATGAGCTATCCGTGGCCATCCTTCATGGCGAAGGCGGGAACTTTTGCGCCGGCGCTGACTTGAAGGCTTTAGCTGAAGGTACGCCCAACCGTCTGGAGCCCATCGGGTCGGCCCCTATGGGACCTTCGCGGCTATTTTTAAGCAAGCCCGTTATTGCCGCCGTTTCCGGTTATGCCGTTGCCGGGGGTTTTGAGCTGGCCCTTTGGTGCGACCTGAGAGTTGCGGAAAGGGGGGCCGTCTTCGGGGTATTCTGCCGGAGGTTCGGTGTTCCTCTTATAGACGGCGGCACGGTAAGATTAGCCCGCATTGTTGGTATGGGCCGCGCCTTGGACATGATCCTTACGGGAAGAGCTGTTTATCCCGATGAGGCGTTACAAATGGGCCTTGTGAGCAGGGTTGTTGCCGATAATTGCTGCTTGGAGGACGCCTGCCTCCTGGCGCGTGAGATTGCCCAATTCCCCCAGAACTGCCTGCGCCACGATCGGCTCTCTGTTTATCAGGGTTTGGATTTAAGCCTAGACGAGGCTATGAATAATGAGTTCAATCATGGGATGGCCGTCATCACCAGCGGTGAGACGATAAACGGTGCAAAATCGTTTAAAAGCGGCAAGGGCAGGCACGGGACTTTTTAATTGAATAGCCCCGTCTTTGCGAATGCCTCAATCTCGTCCTCGGTATATCCCAATTCCCGGAAGATCTCTTTCGTATGGTTTTCTGTTGACGCCGTCACTCTGGCGCTTTTATATACCTGCTTTGTATCCGAAAACTTGATGGGACTGGCGATCTGTTTGACCGTTGTGCCGCTGACAACCGGCAGCTCCACAATCATGCCCCGCTCCTTAGCCAGCGAATCCTCAAGAACCTCCTTCAACGTCAACACCGGTTCCACGCAGGCATCGGTGGCTTTGAAGAGCCCACACCATTCCTCTTTTGTTTTTTTCTTTATAACAGCGCGGACGTCCGCCTTCACAGCAGCAAGGTCTCTTGGCGCCACGCCCTCCGGTATAAGGTCCGGCCGGTTGATCGTCTGACAAAAATTGGCGAAAAATTGGGGTTCGAGGCCCCCGAAGCTTAGGTATTTACCATCTCTGGTTTCATAATAATCGTAAAGGGAGCCGCCATTCAGAACAGTTGCCTCGGGCTCGTGTTCTATTCCATCTACCAGATAGGTGGCGCCGAAAATAGTATTGAAGGCGACCATGCCGTCGGTCATGGATATATCGATGTACTGCCCTTTTCCCGTGGTATTCCGGGAGATCACGGCGGCTAGAATGCCGATAATCGCATTATTAGAACCAGAGGCCACATCGGCGATTTGCATCCCCATCAGGCTGGGACCTTGCTCTTTTTTACCTGAATAAGACGCGATCCCCGAACGGGCGATATAGTTGATGTCATGGCCCGCCCGTGTCGCCATGGGGCCGTCCTGGCCGTACCCTGTGAGCGAGCAATAGATAATATCCGGTTTTATGACTTTCAGATCTTCATAGGCAAGGCTTAACTTTGCCATGACACCGGGCCGGAACTGTTCGATGATAATATCAAATCCGTGTTCAGAAATAAGTTGCCGTCTCTTACAGCGGTTGCCCGGATGGCTGCCAGGTCTGACCCGGTTCCAGGTTCCGTCATGGCAATGGCTGTAATGATATTTCCCGAGACACATCCCGGAAGCCAGCGATTTTTCTGTTCTTCATTACCGAAACTATGAAGATAAGGAACAACAATGTCGCTGTGCAGACCGGCAAGAAGGCCGGTCGCGCCTACATAGGACAACTCCTCATTTATAATCACGGAATACTCGTAACCGGCGTTTGATCCGCCGTATTTCTCCTCCAGCCATGGACAGAGAAATCCATTCTCTCCCATCTTTCTCCAGATATCTTTGGGCACAATTCAATTGTGTTCCCATTTTTCGAGAAAAGGAACGACCTCTTTTCCCAAAAATTTACGGAAGCTTTCACGAAATATATGATGCTCCTGAGTGAATAGCTTTCTTGGCATGAATGAATCCTTTCTTGTTCATATTGTAATGGGGTCAAATAAACGCTATTCCTGCCTTTTCTGCCGATAAGCGCTTCTCAAATATTCTTACTTAATCCACCCGCAGGATAACCGCTTCACCTTGTGCCAGGCCGCCGCATATGGCTGCCACACCATAGCCGCCGCCCCGTCTCTGAAGTTCATAGGCCAAATGCATCGTGATTCTGGCGGCGCTTGCGCCCACGGGATGACCGATAGCAATGGCACCGCCGTTGACGTTGGTCTTTTCCAGAATTTCTTGCCATTTCTTGTCATTATCATTCGCCAGCATTTTTGTAGCCGTCAGGGTAACGGCAGCAAACGCTTCATTGATCTCAATCAGATCCATCTGGTCCAGGGTCAAGCCTGACCTGTTCAGAGCCTTGGCAATGGTATAGGCCGGGATTTCGACAATCGCTCTGGGCGCCGTCGCCGATGCAACGGTAGCCACAATCGTAGCCAGAGGTTTTAGGCCTTTCTCCTTTGCTTTCTGCCTCGTCATGAACAATATTGCGCTGGATCCCGCACTAATGGGTGGCGCATTGCCGGCCGTAACCGTCGGGCTTCCATAAATAGGCCGTAGTTTGGCGAGGGACTCCATGGTGGTTTTACGGGGGGACTCATCCTTTTCAATGACTATGGGGTCACCTTTTTTCTGAGGAATGATCACCGGAGTGAGTTCTTCGCCGATTTTGTACTTTCCCGCGGCGAAAGCCTGTGCATATTTCTCTTGGCTTCCCAGCGCCCATGCATCCTGCATCTCCCGTGTTACCCCATGTTCCAGTGCAACTTCCCCCGCATCTTTGGCTACCGGGTTAAATCCCTTGGCGGTGTAGCCCAGTTCAAAAAGACCATCTATGAGTTGGATATGCCCCAACCTTATCCCTTTTCGCAAGCCGGGCGCCAGATGTGGTGTCCGGGGCATATTTTCGGAACCCACGGTCATAGCGATTTCCGCTTCACCCGCTCTGATAGCCCGAAAACCCAGGCGCAGACAAGTGAGCGAGGAGCAGCAGGCTCGATCAAGAGTTAGAGAAATGTTTTCTGCGGGGAATCCTGCCAGGAGAGTAGCCTGCCTTGCCGGCACATCCGTTTCCAGGGCAAGCTCCGCCAGAACACAACTGCCGTAGTTGATTTCATCGATTTCACCGGGGTTGATTCCAGCGCGCAAGACAACTTCTTTCATGATCATTACCCCGAGATCAATACTGGGTATATCCGCCATGGCCGAATTAAAATTGCTGAAAGGCGTCCTTGCGGCGCTGACAATAACGATATCATCCTTGTTTTGCATATTGAATTATCTCCTCATCTGTTATTTATGTTTTGTTATGGATATCCGTACTATTTAGCAGCCATCCGAATGGCACCGTCGAGCCTGATCACTTCACCGTTCAACATGTGATTTTCGATGATGTGTCTGACCAGAGAGGCAAACTCTGCCGGCTGTCCCAATCTCGGGGGAAACGGCACCATTTTCCCCAAGGCTTCGCGCGCCGCTTCCGGCAAGCCATGGAGTAAAGGTGTATCAAAGAGTCCGGGAGCTATCGTCATCACCCGAATCCCATAATCCGCGCACTCTCTGGCAATCGGCAGGGTCATGGCCACAATGCCGCCTTTGGAAGCGCTGTAATCTGCCTGACCGATCTGACCGTCAAAAGCCGCAACGGAAGAGGTGTTGATGATGACGCCTTTTTCTCCATCCGCATCAGGCGAGTTTTTGACCATTTGTTCAACGGCCAGCCTGATGACATTGAATGTGCCGACAAGATTAATCTGGATGGTCCTGTTGAAGGCGGCCAGAGGCATGGGCCCTTTCTTGGATAACACTTTCATGGGGACAGCACCGCCGGCACAGTTGATGACGACGTTGATCGCACCAAATGCTTTCACGGTTTTGTCAATGGCTCCCTGGACACCTGCATCATCAGCTACATCCGTTTGGGCAAAGATAACATCCTTTCCTAACTCGGCGGCAATTTTCTCCCCTCTGTCAGCCGCAAAATCGAGGATGGCAATTTTTGCGCCACCAGAGAGCAAGTTCCGGACACAAGCCTCCCCCAATCCCGAAGCACCGCCGGTCACAACGGCAACACTGTTTTTTACGTTCATATGATTCCTCCTTATCTTATTGTTAATAAAAATGGTGTTCCCGAATCTGTTGCTTATACCCTTTCTAAAATGGTCGCCGGCGCCATACCGCCGCCCGTGCACAAAGAGACAAGGGCATAACGGGCTTTCCGGCGGCGAAGCTCATGAATGGCCGTAACGCTCAGGCGGCAACCGGAGTTGCCCACTGGATGTCCAAGCGCCAGAGCGCCTCCATTGACGTTGAGCTTATTCATATCCGCGCCGAGTTCTTTAGCCCAGGCCAGAGGGATGGGCGCGAAGGCTTCGTTGATTTCGAAAATATCGATGTCCTGCATTTTAAGACCTGACTTATCCAGTACCTTTGGCGTCACAAAGATGGGTCCTGTGAGCATGATCCGGGGATCCGATCCGACAACGGCATTGGCTACAATACGCGCCATGGGTTCAAGACGGAGTTCATTCATCCTTTTTTCACTCACGAGAACAACAGCCGACGCCCCATCCGTGATGGTGCTTGATATGCCTGCCGTCATCCACTTCGTATTGGGTATAATCTTGAGAGCGTTCAATGTTTCATGACTTGTTTCGGGTCTGATGGTTTCGTCGGAATCACGGAGGATTTCATTATTCTCCTTATCCACGCCCTTCATCGGCAGAATTTCATTCTTAAAAAAGCCGTTAATGGTTGCTTCATGGGCCTTCCTGTGGCTGGCCATAGCGAATTCATGACATTCGTTCCGTGAAATTTCCCATTGGTCGGCGATCATCTGGGCGGCGCCGATCTGATCGGGCATACCATATTTACTGATGTAAAACTCGCCGAAAGGATGCCCCATGGGTTTTCCCGTATACAGGGTCCCGTTTAGATCCGAGACCATGGTGTATTTTGACATTAATTCGCATCCGCTGGCGATGACGACATCCATGGTGCCTGAGGCAATAAGGCCGTGGGCGAGTTGAATGGCGGTAAGAGAGCTTCCGCACTGGCGATTTACAGAGATACCGGGAACAGAGAATGGGAATCTGGATGCCAGGATCCCCATACGACCCAAGGTAAACCCCTGTTCACCGATCTGATATACGGTGCCGTTGATGACATCTTCCACGAGGGCGGGATCGAGATCTATCCGGCCGACAACTTCATCGAGCACGGCGCCGAGAAGTTCCGGAGCGGTCCAGTTGCGAAGATACCCGTTCTGACGGCCTATCGGCGTTCTTACTGCGCTAACGATAAAAACATCATTCATAATCCTCCTCCTCTCGCCTTGATCTTAAATCGAATTAATTGATTTATATCCTGATTGGATTGTGACAAACATATCGGTCAATAGTTCGTGAACACTTTCGATCGCTGCACAGAAATATTGAAACAGAAAAATGCCCGCTTGATCTCAGGTATGTAACACATACTTACTTTTATGGTTGGTATCTAACAGATACTTACTTAGCTGTCAAATATTTTTTTATGGCTCAGATGTGCCGTCTATTGCGTGAAGGTAAAGGAAATGGAATTGCAGGATTGGGTTAGTATTTTTATGCAGCAGATGATGCCGCAAGGACGAAGGCTCAATAAATATGCCCCTTTTCAGTTATTTAGCGGATTTTCTTCTTCCGCTTGTTTTTACCGGTTTTTTAATGCCGTTAAAAACTAATTTACAGATTTCTTCCGTATATTCTTTCGTTTTCACTTTGGTTCCGAATATTATCTTCGGCAAGCACAGATGTTCAATGGCGCCATTGATCATCTGACGAATATAACGTGGAGACATATCCGAACGGATATCTCCGCATTTTATTCCTTCCTTAAGGATATCCAACAGGATATTTGTATATTCTCTGAGCAGCTCATATGTTTCACTGGTAAAAAATTCCGGGAAATTACGTACTTCAATGATCAGGATTTTTGCAAAGACCGGCGTTTCCTGATAGTAACTCAGTGTTGAAGAGATGAACGTTTTAATCTTATCAAACGTCCCTTCGGCATCCTGAAGATTCTTACGGATAATTTTCAGGAAATCCGAGTTATATTCCTGCAAAACATAATGCAGTAGATTTCGTTTATTTTTAAAATATTTGTAAATCAATCCCTCATTGACACCGGCCGTTTCGGCTATTTCCGTCCACGTAATGGCATCGAAACTTTTTTTCTTCAAGAGCGAGATCATCGCCCTGGAGATCTTAATATGGCCCGGCGGGGTTGATAGCCGCTTCTGATCTTTTGATCCATTTACCTTCATCATCATTTCTACACAACAGAGATTTTAACGATAATTTTTTTTATATTTAAATGCGAAGTGTTTTGTCAATGAAAATATTAGGTGCCTTGTTAAGTAAGTTTTTTATCCAATTCTTCAATTGCTTCATGGGCAATCTTTGATAACATAGTATTTCCCCGTGAGATTGTATTTAAAAATGTCCTTGATTTTGATCCTCCTATTTTACCCAGGGTTGATAAACAGGCATATATGATTTCCAACTGTTCTTCATTAAGATCTGCTTTAATAAATTTTAAAAGACCAATCCTTCCTTTCAATAAATCTGATACTATGCCCAGGATTTCATCTTCCAGAGGTTCCTTATGAATTAAATCCGTGAGTTTTCCAATTGCCCTTAATAGACCGGCAAGACGTTTTGCTTCATGGATTGTTATATCTTTCTTCTGCAGTAACTTTGTCTTTATGAACAGGCGAAGCTTGTTGACGGATTCTTCAGATAATGACGATTCGCGCTCTATTAAAGTTACTGCGCGGTCCCGCACTTTTTCATCCTCATCGTTCAAAGCTTCTATTATTAAAACCTCCGCATCCTTTTTGTTTAATTTTACCGTCACATCAAGAGCCTTGGTTCTAATGCTTGGATTTGGATGTTTAGTATATTTTTTAACCACACTGATATCATTACTATGACCAACATTTATGATTACCAGTAAAGCAATGTTTAACATAGGCAGGGGTTGGTTATGGTCATCCAGCATTTTTATGGACCATTGCCTGGCCAAGTCCCCTTTTTTAGATACGAGATCGATTGCGCCTTTCAAAACATTAGGATCCTTACCTTTAGCAAATACAGCGCTTAATACTTTTATGCACATGGATGTCATTTTTGTGAGAATCTCATTCATTTGATCCCGCACCACCGATTCTGCATGGATGTATTCTTCGGCAAATATTTCATCTGAACCTTCAAAGATAGAATCAGGCAAGTTTAAAAGTAATTCAGACGTATTTAAAGAAACATCCTTTCGCGATGAAAAATCGCCTACTGCTTGCACAATTTGATTAATTACCGACCATTCTCTTAACCTGATAAGCGCTGAGATGATCCTATGGAATATGGTTACAATAGCTTCCATATCTTCAATGGATGAAGCGTTTAGGGCCTTGTTTATGTATATATCTATTTCCGATATGATATAGACAGCCAATTCCTTGGTTTTTATATTAAACTGAAGTTCCTCGGGGAGCAAATCAAAGGAAATAATTTCATGTTCGTATAATTGCCCAAACAAATCTGCAGCATCCGGCAATTGCTCGGAAATAATTCGCCTTGCCGCCATATCAAGCACTGCTCCTAAATACTTACATCTCTGTTGAGCTGTCGAGTCATCTTGATCCGGCCCGAGTTCATCTTTGCTTGTCTTATATACCTCAAAAACAGCCTGCGAAACGGGTACAACGATATATGCCGGCAGTGAATTTATGATCATCTGCTCCAGTTCGTTATATTCCAATGATTGCCCGAGATAGCTTACAATGACATCACAGTTAACGATCAGGTCCCGGAGCAACTCAGCGTTATTGAGAGGCCGTATTATATCCTCTATAATTTGACTTTTTATCAGCTTGATTTTATCAACAGAAGCAAGACGAAACATCGGTATTGTTTTCAGATCTTTAGCGAGACGGCGCAATATAATTGATACACGCCAGGGAAGCTTCCCCCTGAGAAGTACCATATCAGTTTTGAAAACCGTTGAAACCTCGCTTATATCCAAATCAACAAGAGCTTTGGTTAGATACTCTCCCAGTTTTGAACTATCGGTAGAATCAGCAATTGGCTCACCCATGACGTCAATGAATGATTCAAAGTGTTCCAGTGTAATATATTTTTTGATTACAAAACTGTTGAGACTTTTTCGCTCGAAGTAATCTTTGAGTTTCGGAACAAATAAATCCGAAGCGTCCGCTTTGGTTAATTTCCGTATGTTGACTGGTTCATCCAGAATTCCACTGATATGAATATCAGTTTTTTCTCCGTAATCATGACAGGTAAGCATGATTTCGGAAGAACCGCCGAGCGCATTTTTAAAAGAATCGTAAAGTCCGCGTTTTACTTCCCCGGAAATCGGATGATTGGAATCATAATAACCACTTCGTGAAATAGCTTTTGTAAGATTTATAACAAATTCGCAGGCGGTTTTGGCCTTGACTAATTCTTCGGGCGTTAAGTCCTTCTTCTCATCATGCTTATAATTACTATCAGTGGTTGTCTTCATTAGTATTTATCTTATTATTTATTTTATTACTAAAACGAAGAGCACATATGAACATTCTTACATATAAATTGTTAGATCTGGAAACCTATTATCAACTTTTTAGTTAGTGTAAGCTCATGTTCGCATCTGATATTTTTTTGGTAAGACATTGTTTCTGATAAAAGGTAGTGTAGGTAATTTGTAATTGCATGTCAATGAAAAACTTACCACATACCTAAAATGATTCCTGTAGTGGGCTGGACGGGATTATTACATCTGGCATTGGTAATGGATAAGATGGAGAGATACCATCCCAAGGAAAGACATTATTATTTACAGTTCATCGGGGTGGTCCCTGAGCATCAGGGCAGTGGCACGGGCACGGATTTGATGAAGCCCATACTGGATATTTGTGACCGTGAAAAGTGCGTGGCCTACCTGAAAAACTCAAAAGAAGCCAATCTTCAAAAAATTAATGATCTGCATATCTCTCGTTGAGACTTGCGAATCAGCAAAATAGATGCAAGAAAGGTATTACAGCGAAAGTATAATTTCCCGGATTACTCATTTGGTGATAGGATTCTCAGTCTGCTGTGTTTGCGGCTGTAGAAGAAGTAAATGACGATGCCAATCGCCATCCAGACAAAGAGGCGTATCCAGGTGTCAAGCGGTAAAAACACCATCTGGAGCATGGTCACGAGTGCTCCGGCTATTGGGACGAACGGGACCCAGGGTGTGCGGAACACGCGCGTGATTTCCGGGTGGCTGTAGCGCAGCACGAGTACGCCGATGCAAACGATGACAAATGCCAATAGCGTACCTATAGAAACCAGTTCGCCGAGGATATTGATGGGAAAGAGGCCGGACACCACTATCGCGACACACCCGGTGAGAATCGTCGGTATGTACGGAGTCTTGAAACGCGGATGCACGCGGGCAAATGCTGCAGGCAGTAAACCGTCGCGCGCCATAGAAAAAAATACACGCGGCTGGGCCATGAGCAGGACTAGCACGACAGAACTCAGACCGGCAATAGCGCCGAGCTTGATGAACGGCCGGAGCCACGCAATACCCGGACCTGCGGCATTGACGGCAACGGCAATGGGATCAGGGACTGCCAGGTTTGTATATTTCATCATGCCGGTAAGCACACCGGTCATGAGGATAAAAATAATAGTGCAGATGGCGAGCGAACCGAGAATGCCGATAGGCATGTCACGCTGAGGGTTGCGTGCTTCCTGCGCCGCAGTTGAAACCGCGTCAAAACCGATGTAAGCGAAAAAGATCACGCCTGCGCCGCGCACCACGCCGCTCCAGCCGAATGACCCGAACTGACCGGTATTATCGGGTAGAAAGGGCGACCAGTTGACAAACTTGATAAAAAATACGCCTACGCCGATAAAGAGAACAATGACGATCAGCTTGATAATCACGATGGCATTGTTAACCCTTGTCGATTCGCGGATGCCGATGACCAGAAGTGTGGTCATGAGTCCGACGATAAAAATGGCCGGACAATTCAGGATTGCGCCGGTTGTGTGCCAGCCGCCTGTGACGGAATAGGACAGCGGCGCATGGCTGAAAACCGCCGGGATATTGATATTAAAATCTTTTAGAAAACTGACCACATATCCTGACCAGCCAACCGCGACCGTTGATGCGCCGAAAAGGTATTCAAGCACAAGGTCCCAGCCGATGATCCACGCAATAAATTCTCCCAGTGTAGCATAGGCATATGTGTAGGCGCTGCCGGAGATCGGGATCATTGATGCGAACTCCGCATAGCAGAGGCCTGCCAGCGCGCACCCGATTGCCGAAAGGATAAACGAAAGCACGATTGCCGGGCCGGCGTAATTTGCCGCAGCCTGGCCGGACAATACAAAAATTCCCGCGCCGATAATAACGCCTATACCAAGGCTAATCAGTCCCCATGGTCCGAGGACTCGTTTCAGCTTATGTTTCTCGACCTCAGTATCCTGCATGATAAGCTGCAGCGGTTTTCGCGCAAATAAACCTTTCATAATAGTTCAATCCTTGTATAATTTATGAGGTATTACTGCTTTTTCATGGTTGGACTATATAAGAAACTCCTTCGTCTATGTCAATAAAAAACCCGCTTTTACACGGGTTTTTTAAGATTCGTCGCTTCTTAAAATGACATGGTATATTAAATATATTCCGGATTGGTGGGACGGCAGGAATTGAACCTGCACTCTGCCGTATAACTTATTTACTTTTAATTATATTTATTCAGACTGACAAGGTATTGACAATGCACCATAGAAAAAATCCTGTTTGGAGAATTAATAAATCAATTACCGGCATATCTCTCGCTTACACCTAATACAGTTATTTATCTTTCATCTTAAACAGTCTCAACTGGGCCTCCTCGTGTCCTTGCTGGGCCGCCTCACTATACCACACCGCAGCAGAATCAGAATCCTGTTGAACGCCTCTACCTTCTTCTAATATCAAACCAAAATTGAACTGTGCATCGGCAATTCCTTGTTCAGCAGATTTTAAAAACCATCTTGCAGCCTCGGCATAGTCTTGCAGTCCGCTACTATATATCAAACCCAGATTATACTGAGCATAAGCATGACCCTGTTCAGCCGCCTTGAGATACCATTTAACGGCTTTAGCATAGTCCTGCGGAACACCTTTACCATTCTCGTACATAAAACCCAGATTATACTGAGCAGCAGCATTACCCTTTTCAGCCGCCTTGAGATACCATTTGAAGGCCTTAGCCTCGTCTTGCAAAACTCCTTTACCATTCTGGTATATCGAACCCATATTATTCTGGGCATCAGTATGACCCTTTTCAACCGCCTTGAGATACCATTTGATGGCCTCAGCATAATCCTGCGGAACACCTTTACCACTCTGGTATATCAAACCCAGATTATTCTGGGCATCAGCATGACCATTTTCAGCCGCCTTGAGATACCACTTGAAGGCCTCAGCATCGTCTTGCGGAACTCCTCTACCATTTTGGAACCTCCAACCCAGATTATTCTGGGCATCAGCATGACCATTTTCAGCCGC
>PLMV01000162.1:0-5437 GCA_003141615.1 Syntrophaceae bacterium | reverse complement strand
GTTTTGGGCAGCAGCATCACCTGTCTCGGCCAACGTCCTGTATAGCTTAATTTCTGCGTCATTGCTCATTTTAAAATCACCTTAATTTTTTCCTTGACAAATTTGACAAGGGAAAAAGAGATTAAAAAGTTATCGATATTGCGGTGGAGGCGGCGGGAGTCGAACAGATCATCTAAGTATTATTAATCATTACATTTATTAAATATGTAATTTTCCGCATACCCCCAAAAATATCCCCAAAACTTGTAAAGATGGTGTTCAACTCTATTTCAAACATTACTCTATAAAAAAACCATGAATCATGCAAGGTTCTTTTAAGGCTATAACAAAAACCAATATGCGGTATGGCGGACGTCTCCCGCTTTCTTTCTTGCCATTTGCCGGTTAAATGATTCCCAACATTCCTTTTGTTTCGGCTTCCAGTTTAATGAATTCAGGGGTAGCATCGTCTGTTGCAATCTCGTCGTAATCCAAAACTGCAACACTGACTTTGGCCGTATCTGAATATACTGACTGCACTGTTCCTCCCCTCACCTCAATTATTATTCTTGGATTGTGTTTTGCCATAATGTTCCCTCCTTCCCCGTTATGCCGATAGGCCAGCAATAAGAATTTATTATCTGCGCCCGAGTGTATTATTTACCAGACAAACAATGCCGGATTCTCCGACAACATAAAATCTTTTGCAAAACTGAGGCTTTTTTTCGTAAACCTCAAAACCTTTCATGCCGGTTGCAACATAAACATTGCGCCCATAAACTTTAGCTATCCTCCTCGCTAACACAATCGCATTCCCCAAAATCTTGTTATTCATTTTCTTTTTCTCCTTTCGTTAAATGGTTTTCCCTCTAAAAACATTTTGAAAAACCAACTTCACAAAAAGGCGGTGCAAAGAGCACGAAAGAGCCAAAGGCGCTTCTATGCCATGCCCGGAGGGTATTGCGAAAATATTGTTCGCGCTTTTTAGAAGAATATTTTTGTAACGATAAAGATTTTCACCGAAGAAAAAAAAGAATAAAAAAATAAACAACAAAATCTTTATTGCCGAAGGCATGGCAGAGAACTTTCGTGTAGAAGGCATCGCTAGTTGGTTTTGAAAAAAGAAAAACGGGGATATTTTGAAGGGTGCAGGGAAGAATTAACGGGGGTTACAATCCCCTTAAAATACCTTCCCTGCAATAAATAATAACAGGGCGGGAATAATAGACGGGATAGGCGTGAAATGGCTGTATATTTGTGATTAGCTGAATAGGTGTGTTGCTTATGAAGCGGCAAGCGACGTGCTGCAAGCCCAGAGCGATAGCGGAATAAGCGGCACACTTGTTCAGCGGATAGAATCACAAATTATAAATACAGCCTTTTCATGCCTATACCATCCTCAAGCAGGGTGGGAAATAGATTGCATATAATTTATTGAAGTTGAGATTCGTTGCTGATGCGCTAAAAAGATGAATTTTGAAGTCATTTATTACATCGGGTCTTCATGTAGTGAATTCTTATTTTGTATTCTTTACCAATCCGTGAAAGGTCTTGACCCATTCCTTCCACACGTGGTCAAAATCCGGCACGTCTTGCAGCATCGGCCCCAATCGATCGCGCCATGCGTTTTCGTTCCACTCCCGCAGCGTGTCCGAAGTTAAGCCTGCAATATCAGGCTGCACACCCCGAACACGGCATTTCTCATCAAAAAGAGGTTTCAGTTCTTTCCACGAAAAAGGTTCTCCTGATTTGCACAGGATATACCAGAGATCATACAAATCTCTCGGACGCGGCCACTTCTTCTGCTGCTGCAACAGCGATCTCAGCTTTTCAGCGAGGATTTCTTTTTTGGAATAGGCCGTGATTCCGAATGGCGAAAGGTCGGGATAGTCTGGCGTAACTGAACGATCAACCGCTTTATCAAGAATTGGCTCATCAAAGGTAAGATGCACTTTCACCTGCGGCAACCCTTGCCTTCTTGCCCCGCCCCGGTTGTACTCCATGGGTATCTCAATCTGAAAATCGCCCGGCGCCGTCAGAGGATCACGCATGGACAAGCGAACGCCCGATTCTTGCAAAACCCATACGTTAACAGTATCGAGCAGGCGCATAGATGTATCAAGGTTGTCTCCGCCGGGCCTGCAACTAAAATCAATGTCCTCGGAAAATCGGTAGCCCTCATAATAGCAATGCCTCAAACACGTCCCGCCCTTGAAGACCCAGCCGTGCTTTTTCACTCCTGAATGCGCTAATCCCGAAAGAAGCCAGAGGATGACGTAGTCCTTTTCGGCCTGATCAAAACGGAGACCTTCCTTTTCGGCCAGGTGATGCAGTTGGGCTGTCGTAATCATGGTTGTATCTCCGCGTTTATCAGAAGGCCCCACCTTCTATTGTATTTACCGTGCTTCGGCATGGTCGGATCGAGGGGAGAAAAACCGGGGGCACGGAGTATTGCTTTGCGTAATGCTTCGACATCTCCCAGCCCCAATGTCTCCATCATGAACCCCAGACGTTTGCCAACAGCGGAATTGCCGATTTTGGCGGCGTATTTTCTAAGCTTCTTCTCGTCCAATACTTTCCAAGAACCGATCAATGCCTTTGCAATCTCGCTTACTCCGCCTACGTACTGCGGAAGATCCAGCCCGTCGATGATTGTCTTCTCCCGGTCGGTGACGCTGAAGGAACTCTCGTCTATCCAGTCCTTTATGACGCCGAAAAACTTGTCCGGTCTCAGCGACACGATCTTGTAGGTCACGCCCAGCACATCTCCCGGTTGCCTGCGCACCGGGTGATCAGTAGCAACAAAGACCGTACGAGGAAGCTGTTCCGTCATGCCGTGATGGTTGAGAGCCGACCAGTATGCAATCACTGCCGGAGATACGAGCTCCATGGCGACCACAAATTCATGGAGTTGCGGCGAACGGTCTTCGCCGGAAGAAAGCGGAACAACGGCGAACCGCCCGCGGCGGATGCGTCTTATCCAGCCCTTACCTTGAAGCCGCTCAAGAAACTGAGGCGTCGGATCATCCTTTGTATGCCCCAACATCTGTCGGGCAAAGGCAAGTGTAAAGGTCGGGTGCGTCCCTGCCTTGGCAAGAAACGCAGCCTCCATCTTCCCCAACTGGCCTTTTGTTATATTTTGCACGTCATTCATAGTCTCTACAGCCTATCTATGTCACGTATAGTATAACATTTTGCCGATAAGTCAAGATATTTAGGGAGATATTTTGAAGGGTGCAGGGAAGAATTAACGGGGGTTACAATCCCCTTAAAATACCTTCCCTGCAATAAATAATAACAGGGCGGGAATAATAGACGGGATAGGCGTGAAATGGCTGTATATTTGTGATTAGCTGAATAGGTGTGTTGCTTATGAAGCGGCAAGCGACGTGCTGCAAGCCTCGGAGCGATAGCGAAATAAGCGGCACACTTTTTCAGCGGATAAAATCACAAATTACAAATACAGCCTTATCACGGCTATACCAACCTCAAGCAGGGCGGGTCTTCCTTATAAAAATAAATACGTAAGCAGTATAACGACGTGCTCAGGTCATATTGGTTAATAGTAAAGTATTGACATAAATCATTATCCTTCAGTGCTGTTAGGCCGGACAAACCGGAGAAATCCGGTTTTAGCCAGCCATGATGGGGGATGTTTAAGATAGGTGCAGGGAAGAAAAAGGGGGTTATTACTCCCTTAATACTTCTTCCCTGCAAGCGCCTTGGTTTGCTCAGCCCTGGTGTAAAAATAAACTATCATTCAGAGAAATTTTCTTCCTCATCAGGTGAGTGTGCACCACTGTGATCGTATATATAACCGCACTTTTTGCATATTATAGCCTCGTATCCGAGGCATCCATCGTACTCCCGGAAATCAGATACTTCCCTGGCGCCACAATTCTCACAAGGTTTTACAGATATAATCATTATAAACCTCTTTCTGCCCGTATAGCCGATAGCGCAGCTATGTTTTTTATGCGTATAAATTTATCGGCATTACCACTGCAAATTGATTTTTACACCCAAAAACTAAACCATCTAGTTCACCAAGTCCCATACGGTCAAACGTAATGGTCCCGTCAAATGCAGCGTCTCTAATATAATCCAGATCATAGCATTGTCCTGTATTACTGATAATATGATGATTTAATAAGCTCAGATCACGAGATGTTGTAGATCGGAAAAAATAGGCAGGTACACCATTACAACGCCGGTAATTCAGAATCAGGTTGATGTTCGGATATGGCGTCGGCTCGTCAATTGATTGCAATATAATTTGTTTTTTATTAGCAGTCACAAGATTATATTCGCCGTCAGGCAAATTAAAAGATGCCGGCAATTCATCATAATCAGGCAAAAAACAATGTAACCGATGGCCATCGCAAGTATAATAAATGCCGTCGGCAATATGTATATAAGCCAATGCTTTGTTTTTTGTTTCGTCTTTTCCGATTGCCTTAATCAACCATGATAATTGAGAAAAGTGTTTTTCGATAACCGCCGCTTTAATGCTTTTATCAATGATGTAAGTATTCATAATATTCCCTTTCTGCCCGTCATGCCGATAGCTCAGCTTTTGAATGTTAGTAATTATTGATTTACTCTTAAAATATAATCAGCAGCTTTTTGCGCCTGTGCTGCTGCCATAATTACAAGCTTTTTGTCGTCTTTCAGAGCTTTCAGCCAACCTTGAATATAGGCAGCGCTATTATTAAGCGTTATGTTCTCAATTCCGGTAAATCCGCACAGGAAAGCGGCACCCATTTCTGCCACAAGTTCTTCTTTGGAATATTCACCATTGCCAAACCGGCTAACATTATTATTAAGACGATTTAAACGGCTTTGGTGGCCGGTGGCGTGAATAGTTTCGTGAAATAATGTTGAGTAATATTCTTCGGCAGTGTCAAAACTATCAAAACGGGGCATGCTGACAATATCGTTCAATGGATTATAAGACGCTCTTTGTTTCCCTTGTTGAATCTCAGGGCAATTAGGCATATTAGCAATAATAGCTTCGCATTCCGCAATATGATCAAAGTCATTATGAATCGCCGGAACAGAAGGGATTTTGCTTTCATCAATGTTTTCACACTGGGCAACATTATAAACAGTGTAATATCTCATAAAGGGAACATTTTTTTCTTTTTCTTCTTCGTCAACTTGATTTATCCAATTCCAAAAAACAACAGGCGTACCCTTTTCATCTTTCTTTACATGCCCGCCTAATTCTTGCACTTGCTTGAAAGATAACCAGTAAGGGCTTTCATATCCTTGAACCGCAAGCATAAAAACATTTATTCCCCGATATTCTTTTTTAGAAATCAAATTTTTCGGCATACCTTCGACAGATCGCCAAGGCTTATGCCAGGGAATTATCCCCTCTTCCAATTTTTCAATAATCCTGCTTGTGATAATTTCGTAAACTTTCATTTTCTTTTTTCTCCTTTCGTTAAATGGT
>PLMV01000011.1:858-7624 GCA_003141615.1 Syntrophaceae bacterium | reverse complement strand
TCCACGCCAACCGATAATGAGCAGCATGGGAATGCCGTAGACTTTTGGATCTGCAAGTGAGGTCAGGGGATTAACGGCATTTCCTTCACCAGAGTTTTGCATATAGACGAGTGCGGGTTTATTTGTGGCGAGATAGACACCGGCCGCAAGTCCTACGGCCGCGCCTTCATTTGCTGTAATGAAATTCTTATTTGAAGGCACACTGTCTTTGAGATAGGCGCAAAAGGACTTTAAAAGGGAATCTGGAACTCCACAGTAGAATTCCGTTCCTTTGCTCGTCAGAAGTTCGAAAAATTCGGCACAGTTCAACATAGAAAAATCCGCTAAACTTTATTGGGTAAAATTTTCAAAATTTCTGAGACAGACATACAATGCTCATTTGATGCTTCAAATGCTCGTTCATTCCGGAGAATAGATTCTGCTGCTTTTACCATTGCGGGATAAGCTGCGCGAAGGAGGTGGTTTGCGTAAATTACAATATTGACGCCAGCTTCAACTAACTCTTTTTCGTAAATTTGGCAGTATGTTGTAGGAACGACAACGAGTGGAACTTTCTTTTCNNACTGTGAATCATTATGCCATCGGCACCGGCCTTCATATAGGCAAAGGCGCGAGTGAGGGCATCGTCCATTCCTTTTTTCAGAATGAGGCTTTCGATGCGTGCGATAATCATGAAATCATTTGTAACTTGAGCTTTTTTACCGAGGGAAATCTTATTGCAAAAAGCCTCAATGGAATCTTGAGTTTGTGAAACATCAGTTCCAAAGAGTGAATTCATTTTGAGACCTGTTTTATCTTCAATAATAACGGCGGAAACTCCAAGTCTCTCAAGCGTTCGAACTGTATAGGTAAAGTGTTCTGCGATGCCTCCAGTATCGCCGTCAAAAATCATGGGCTTCACTGTAACTTCAAAGATGTCATTGACGGTTTTAAGCCGTGACGAGAGGTCGACCAGTTCAATGTCTGGACGGCCGTGAGCTGTTGATTCTGTTAAGCTGCTGAGCCAAATGGCATCAAATGATTGAGTGCCTCTTTCTGGATCTTTAACCTCTGTTTTTTCTACAATAAGAGCACTTAACGCATTATGGGCCTCAGAAACGCGCACAATATTTTTAACACTTAAGAGACGACGCAATTTTGCCAAACGAAGTTGTGGTGTTGTTCCAATTTCTCGAAGATGGACATGAAGTTCAGTTGAAGAGATACCTTTTGTGTATTCAGGTTCAACCATTTGGCCGCCCCACTCTGCAAGAATGGCAATGGCCTTGGCACGCACATCTTTGAGTGGCCCTTCGCGCCAATCCGTTCCGTGAACCATATAATCAGGTTTATATTTACGAAGATTGGCCTCGTAATCTGGAGTCTCTTGCATGACGACCTGATCGACGCCTTTAACATTTTCAATCACAGCTTTGCGCTGTTCATAACTCATGAAGGGAAGTCTTTTATAGGAAGCAATGGCCTTATCTGTAAAAAGGCCAATCATCACTTCGCCGAGTTCTTGCGCAACTTTAATAATATTCAAATGCCCAGGATGAATAAAATCAACAGCCATTGGAACATAAACGAGTTTTTTCTTTTGTGTCATATCAGAAACTCCATTATTGAATACATGTTGGACAAAGTCGCAGTCCTTCTAGATTTCCTTCTTTGTGTTTTTTTCTTAATTCTTCCATTGCAGGTGAATTCCAAATTTCATAAAGAGAATTTTTATGAATGTTGCCGACTGCAATCTTTCGTGCGCGATGAGCTGCGCACGGTAAGGCCAATCCATCACCGTGAATAAAGAGAGATTCCCATGCATAAGAACATTTTTGCTTTCCCTCTTTAGGAGAAAAAGATGTGGCATGGGCGCGTGAGTCATTTTCTTCCTGATCAAAAGGACTAATCGGGACGTAGCGCTGGACGGCAACATAATCAACCTTTTTGACCCAATATTCGCGAAAGGCTTCGACTTCATGTTTATTCTCTTCTTGGAGAACGAGACTAACGCGTGTTGCTGGAAGTTCGACATTGCGCTTGATCTTTAAATTTAAAAAAGTCTCAATATTGGCCATGACTTTATTATAATCTGCATCAACTCGGATCTTTTTAAAAATTTCAGGAGTGAGAGCATCAACGCTAAAACATAGTCTTGTTAGGCCAGTGTCGAGAAGTTTTTTTGACATCTCTTCTGTAAGCAGCATGGAGTTCGTATTCATGTGAATATCCATGATGCCGCGTTTTGTTGCATAATTGATTCGTTCTATTAAATCTTTATCGAGGAGAGGTTCGTTCGTATGGTTCATTCCAATAGAAGGGCAGTTGTGTTCAGCACATTCATCAATAAGCCTACAGTATGTTTTGAAATTTAATTCACCTTCGTAGGAGTAGCCTTTCTCTAGATCGGGATGTCCGTGAGCGCACATTTTGCAGTGAAGATTGCATCGGAATTTTGTTTCAAAACGAATGAAAAGAGGAAAGTCTGGGCGATATTCCATTCGAGAAGCAGCGGCCCAATTTCGGCGATACTCATCCCATTTTGCTCCAAATTTTTTTCGAAAAGGAGCATCAGTATCTTCTTTGAGCGATGAATTGAGCACTCTGCCGGCGGATGTTTCTTGCTGTTTGATGGTCGCCATATATTATCCCCCAAATACGCTTAATATACCAACTTGGTATTTTAAGAAATTTTGTAAAATATACTTCATTTCTCAGAAAATTAAAATACAAATTTGTTTTATAAAATAAAATCAATCAGAAAACAGATTCAAGTTTCCGGTATTTCGTGGTAATAAGAATGAAAAGCCAAGTTGGTAAAATATAGGAAATTTGATAAAAGCTCATAATAAGACCCAAGATTCAGAAACAAAGTGCATAACCTAAATAACCTAAAGGTCACTTGGGGTCACGTGGGGTCACAAGCTGAAGCTAGCAGGTCGAATTAATGACACTCGCTGAAAATGAGCGCAGTGAAGTTTGAAGCGTAAGTGGAATTAATGACATTCGCTGAAAATGAGTAAAACGAAATAATGAGACTAAAATTTCAGGAATGTAGTGAACTGAAATTTACAAGTCGAATTATCCCCTAAGCTAGGCGACGCGGGATTTGAAGCGTAAATGGAATTGATGAAACTCAAATATTACAAACGCAGTATTGTAATATTTGTTAGTTGAATTCATCGCGCGAAGCGGAGGATAATGAGACGCTTTCGTAGTTCCAGAAATTTCTTCTTGAAAAAATATGCGGCTTTAAAAAATCAGACAAAATTATTACAAAGATTTGATTAATCATGAGCGTATTGGACAGGAAATTTTATCGGTGCGATACACTGCAAGTAGCCCGCGCGCTTTTAGGGAAAAAATTGGTACGCCGGATAAATGGTATTGAGCTTGCCGGAATGATCGTGGAGACCGAAGCTTACTGCGGTGAAGCGGACAGCGCCTGCCATGCTCACCGCGGCAGGACGCCGCGTAATGCCGTCATGTTCGGTGAACCCGGTCATGCTTACGTTTACTTTACTTACGGCATGCACTACATGCTCAATCTCGTGACTGAAGCGAAAGGCAGGCCATGTGCCGTGCTGGTGCGCGCGATACTGCCGCTTGCCGGAATAGAAGAAATGGAAGCCCGCCGGAGGAGAAAAGGCGCTGAATTAACCAATGGTCCAGCCAAACTTTGCCAGGCTTTCAGCATTGATAAATCTTTAAACGGTTGGGATTTAACCCGCGGTGAAGAATTGTGGGTGGCGGATTACAAGAAAATTCCGGCTGAATCAATCATAACTACTTCCCGGATAGGCATTGATTACGCTAAAAAAGAACATCGGGATGCTCTGTGGAGATTCTTATACCGATTCTAAATCAAAGATGATATCGTGGCGGCAGCAAGAAATATGATTGCGCCGCTTTGGCAATCAAAAATAATATTTGATTTGTCATCGCCAACATGATATTTTTAGATCCAATTCAAACAAGGGAGGTTGATTATGGAACTAACTCTTATAGCTTTAATCGTGGCGTTTCTCTTGGTGATCACACTCGGCATTCAATTACAAATCCGTAATATTAGCAAAAAATTGGATGAGCTTCTGCGAAAGAAGTCTTGAATTCAGTAGCAAGTGAATTCCCTGTAGCTTGCTTCGGCGTAAGTGAGCTAATAATTAATGATATTGTTTCTTAAGAATAAAAGTTTCTTCGCGGCTTGCCGCGGAAAGCTTCAATTATTCCAATTCTAAATCAAATCACTGTTTTTGTTGGCAATACATCCCCGCATTCAGGCATAATAAAAATCATTATATAGAATTTTCCCAGAATTTGATTGACATATTGTCAAGTATGGCTATTTTAAGAAAAAGATGGATGGGAAAAGGTTCATCGATAAAAGGAGGATATTTGATGTTTACAGTTACGGAAAAGGCATTGGAAGTAATCAAGGACTTTATCAAAGAAAAGAACGTAGCTTCCGCTGTGCGGATTACATTATCTATGGGCTGATCCGGGCCCGCTTTGGGCATGGCTCTGGACGAGCCTGTGAATACGGATGAAGTGTTTGAAGAAAAAGGAACGAAATTTATCATTGATAAAGATATTTATAATCAGGCAAAGCCGATCAATGTTGATTTTGTAAGTTCGCCGCAAGGGGCTGGATTTAAAATAAATTCCAGTCTATCTCCGGCTGAAGGCGGTGCTTGCGGCTCATCTTGCAGTTGCTAGAATTTCGGGGGGAGGAATTTTCCTCCCCCTTTTTTTTAACATCATGATTGAAAAAAACAAAACAATAAAAAAAAGTGGAGCCCCCTCCGGCAGGAGCCGGAGGCTCCCTGTAATAACGCGACCTCCCGCGAGTTATGGCGCATTCCTCCCCCGACTGGAGCCGGGGGATTCCAAGTCTCGCGGGATTGATTCCGTCGAAAATCTTCTCCGGCAGAGGAAATACCGTGAGGCGATTGTTCTCGGTGAAGAAATTCACAAGGCATATTCGGAAGAAGAGTCCGTCTTGTTAATG
Organism: Syntrophaceae bacterium; assembly: GCA_003141615.1. Classification (GTDB taxonomy): domain Bacteria; phylum Desulfobacterota; class Syntrophia; order Syntrophales; family Smithellaceae; genus Smithella. The sequence goes on along the minus strand of PLMV01000011.1, from coordinate 2,637 downwards.
TTATCCTGGGCATATTATGACAGCGGCGACAAGAAGAAAGCTATAAACCATTTAAATACACTATTGGAGAAGGAGCTTAAGCGAAAGGTTTTTACAGGCTTTGCCTTTGATGAACTTGTGCGCATCTATAAACAGGAAAAAAATTTCCACAAATTGGTGGAAATTTGCGAAAAGGCGGTTGCAGCGCAACCGGAAGATGCCGGGCTTTTAACTGAACTGGGCAAGGCCTATCTTCAATCAGGCCAGGCTAAAAAGGCTTGCGACATTTATGAAAAACTTATCGGAATCGAAAACGACAATCCCGCTTTTTATTGCCACTGGGGCGAAGCTTTGTTTGCCGCCGGATTGAGTAAAGAAAGTGAAAAAGCCTATCTACGGGCCGGCGAAATTGATCCTGACCAGCCTGACCATTATTACTTCAAAATAGCTGTTTTATTTCAACAAGCGGGAGATCATAGAGAAGCTGAAAGATTATTAAATAAATGCATTACTGCAAGTTCGGCTAATCCACTATATTATTGTTCGTTAGGAGACAGCCTTATTGGTCTGGGGCAAATACCGAAAGCTTTGAAGGCTTATGAGACGGCCGTGCAATATGATAATCCCGGAGCTGGAGCTTACTATAATCGTTTAGGCCATACACTTATGAAGACAAACCATTTTTCACAGGCAGTTAAGGCTTTTAAATCGGCCATAGCTCACGACTCTGCGCGGCCTTACTATTTAAACCTGGCCGCAGCTTACAAAGGTATGGGGCTTGCTGATCGGGCTGATAAAATTATGCGTGAAGTAAAAAAAATCAGATAAAGTTAAATTTTTCCGTATTTGCGATTAAATTCCTTAAATGCATGGTAAAAATAGTCATTTTCCTCTATTTCTTTTTTAAGAATCAGGCCTAGTTCGGTAATTTCATCTTTATTGATAATTAAGTTGACACTTTTATTGTAGGCATGCATGTAGTCCATAGTCGCAAAAGTTGTGCTGATTAAGACAACAAAAATTTTCCGGCGGGTAGACATAGATAAATGTTCCAAATAATTGAGAACATTATTAATTCCCCCCGTTCCGGTATCGAAATTTTCATTAACGACAATGACATTAAAAGTGTGAAAATTTAAGTATTTTAAAACTTCTTTAAATGTCGCTGGTTCAATTACGTTAAAATCAAGTGATTTCAATGTGCTGCTGATCTTTTGCCTAATGACAGGATCATGTTCGCAAATCATGGCTGTTTCATTATTTGTATCTTGATAACCAAAAGGCCGTCCGGAATAATCTATTTCTTCTGCTACTGAAGCCGGTGTTGATTTTTCTTCATTCATATTAATGTCCTCATCATCATTTCTTTACACGGCATGAAAATGATTTTCATTATTGTCTTCATGGGTCTTTAGTCTTGCCATATAATTCGTCAATCTCAAGATGTAGACCAAGTGTTAGTTTTATAGTCTTTTTTAGTTTTACCATATAAGTTGTCAACTTCAAGTGTCCCCAGAGTGGTGGTTTTTTCACCGCGGACGTTTTTTATCGAGTCTATCCCTCTATTCACGCCAGCTCTATTCGAAGCATAAGCGATCGCCGTATCTTCAGTAATCAAACCTTTTTCAAAAAGATCGATGATGCAATAGTCAAAAGTGATCATACCAAAAGCTTTTCCTTGCTGGATAATATCAGAAAATGTTTTTCCTTCCGATTCTCCGTGTAGGATAACGTCTTTGACACGCAGGCTTGTACTCAGCGCTTCGAAGGCGGCAACACGGCCACCGCCAACTTTTGGCA
>PLMV01000011.1:0-817 GCA_003141615.1 Syntrophaceae bacterium | reverse complement strand
ACGCATTTCACCTACAAAAATTATCTTTGGCGCCTGACGCAAAGCTGCGCGTAAACCATTGGCAAAGTTGTCAAAATCCTTACCCAATTCGCGCTGATTGATAGTGGCCATTTTTTGAGTGTGTGTATATTCTATCGGATCTTCCAGTGTAATTATATGCAAAGAATATTTTTCATTGATTTCATTGATAACCGCAGCCAGAGATGTGGTTTTACCACTACCTGTAGCACCGGTTACCAGAACAATGCCGTTCTTTTCAGACGCGACGCGGTAATAAGCCTCTGGTAATAACAGCTCCGCGCAAGTAGGAATTTGAGTTTCAAGTTTTCTTAAAACGATAGAGTAATGGCCGCGCTGTGAAAATATATTCACGCGGAAACGGGCAACACCCGGCAGCTCGTATGATAAATCGCAGGAGCCTTCTTTAATCAGCCTTTCCAGCAGCCGGTGGTCATGATTAATCAAGTTTAGAGCAAAAATTTCTGTTTGAAATGGTGTAAGTTTTTCGAAATACGGCCTTAACTCAACGCGGACTAATTGGCCGGCGGCCTCTACCTGAAAAGGTTTATCCACGGTTAAGATAAAATCCGAAATCTCCACATTGGATTCCAACATTCTTGTCAGTATATGGTCTATTTCCGGTTTTCTCATAAGCTATCCTTGCAATGCTTTATGCTTCGGTAAAGTCTGTTGGTGGTTGTTTCAAAAGCGGACGGAATCTGGCTTTATCGTTCGCTTTGATGTAAGCCTCGTCAGCTCCGATCCAACCGCGGCTATAAAGATCCATAATTCCGTCGTCCAAAAGTTGCATTCCGTA
>PLMV01000081.1:7342-8643 GCA_003141615.1 Syntrophaceae bacterium | reverse complement strand
CATTTATTTATGAGGCAACAGGCAAACAAATACCTGTTTACAGCCGAAGGTTATCTGCGGATCATTCCGCGGTACCGGGCGTACTCCACCATGCGTCCAAACGCGAACATGGCGCGCTCCGGGGTGGGATAGCAAGGCACGCCCAGCGCAGCAAAGCCCTCATGGATGTGGGCAATCTCCCTGGCTGTGCCGCCATAGTAGCTTGCAAAGACCGGCTTGCCCGGATGATGGCTGAAAATTTCGGCAAATGCTTCGGAAATGTCGAACATGCTTTCCGGCATGAGCACTAAAATAATCAGCAGGGCATCTATGTCCTTTTGATCCAACAAGCACTGGGCGATGTGGGCCGTGGTCTTCTTCGAGCCGTGCTGCTCGATGGCAGACCAGGTGTCGATGGGATTGCGCACCGGGGCCCATGAAGGCATCACCTCGCCCAGTTTCTTGAGTGTGGCGGGGCTTAGCCCGGGCAGAACAATGCTGTATTCCTCTGCGGCATCAGTGGCGGCGACACAGCCCATGCCCGTGATGGAAAAAACGCCCATACGGTTTCCCCGCGGCAGAGGAAGCTTTTCAAATGCTGACAGGGTATCGAAGAATGCTTCGGGGTTGTGTGTCCGCACGAGGCCTGTTCTGCGGCAGACTGCATCGAATACTGCGTCCGATCCGGCAAGCGAGCCTGTATGTGAAGCGACGGCGGCCGCTCCGGCCTCGCTGCGCCCGGCTTTCATTACCACCACCGGTTTTCTTTTACAGGCCATATCGGCAGCCCTGATGAAACGCCTTCCATCAACCACGCCTTCCAGGTACATGCCGATGGTGAAGGTCGCGGTATCATCGGTCAAGTATTCCAGAAGATCGCTTTCGTTAATGTCGCCTTTGTTACCGATGCAGGCCACTTTGGCCAGCCCGAAGGGCTTGGTGTCTGCTATCCAGCGCCCCCAACCTGAAGAGAAAACGCCTGACTGGCCGATGATCGACACGCCGCCGACCTTGATCGGATCAAGGCCTACGATGGAAGTGGCCATGCCGACGGATGGGTTGAGAGTGCCGATGCTATTGGGCCCCATGATCCGAATGCCCGCCCGGCGCGCCTGTTCGATAATGACTTTTTGCTCCTTAGCGCCTGCTTCTCCCATGTCTGAGTAGCCACCCGTGCTCAGGATGATGTTAGTGACTCCCTTGGCTTCGCAGTCCTCCAAGGCTTCCGGCACCGCGGCTTTGGGAATCACAATCATGGCCAAGTCCACCGGCGTCGGCACATCACAGACTCTGGCGTAGGAGGGCATGCCGAGGATTTCCCT
>PLMV01000081.1:0-7263 GCA_003141615.1 Syntrophaceae bacterium | reverse complement strand
CTGGAATGGCTGCCGTCCAACCGCACCAGAGCGTCTACGGCCACGGCCCCATCCGGGTAAGCAATGAAAGGATTCACATCGATTTCGAGAATATCCGGATGTCCAGATATGAGTCGAGAGAGCGCCGAAACGGCACTGGCGATGGCGACAATATCCAGGGGCTCTTGAGAGCGGTAGCCATCGAGAAGGGCTGCGCCTCTGAGGCGCCGGAGCATCGCGAGAGCGACCGTGCTGTCCACCGGGGCAAGGTCGATGGCCGTGTCACGGAAAATTTCTGTGAATATGCCGCCGATGCCCACGAGGACCACAGGCCCGAACACGGGATCGCGCCTACCTCCAAGGATGAGTTCAGTGCCCGGCCGGGCCATCTTCTGCACCAGGAACGCATGGGGAACATCAGAAAATCTATTGCTCATCTCCCGGATGACCCTGCCCAGAGAGGAAGCATCCGTGATATTCAGCGCAACCCCGCCCCGTTCGGTCTTGTGAGGAACGGTCTCTGAACATATCTTGAGCGCCACTGGAAAGCCCAGCAGATTGGCCGCCACTGCAGCCTCCGAATAATCATTGGCCAGAACACCGTCAATGACAGGGATTCCCCCCTGCTTGAGCAGGGCTGCCCCTTCAAACTCATTGAGCGTTGTGATGTTGTTTTTCAACACGAAAATACCTCCTGATTTCATAAGCATGATTTACAGCACACAGTCGTGGCCTGCCGCTAATACTTGTATCATATGTTAAGTTAGAGTTCAGCCATTTTTTGATTATTTCCGAGTGGAGACCCCTCCGACAGGAGCCGGAGGCTCCCTATAATAATGAGACCCAAGCTTTAATGAAACTCAGATATTACAAGCGCAGCACAGTAATATCTGCAAGTTGAATTATCCCACGTGCGAAGCTAAGTGGGACTATATGAATGAAACTCAAATATTACAAACATCGTGCCGTAATATTTGAGTTTCATTCATCCCGCGAAGCAGAGGATAATGCGACCTCCCGCGAGTTATGGCGCTGGAGCCGGGGAATTCCAAGTCGCGGGATTGAAATGTTGTGTGAATTGGGAAAATACGAAAAACAACTGTTCAGGAAGAAGTGAATAAAAAACTCAATGATCAATTTTGAAAAAACAAATAATCATCGCAAACGTTGACTATACCTACAAGTCCTTAAAGAAGATAGAACCATAAATTAACGATTACTGGTGGAACTATGCATAATGAAAGGCAGAGCCATTGCTAACCTTGCCTTTCATTTATCAACCAAGAAAATGATTTTGTCAGATTTAGTTCACATACCTATTGTTTTCAAAATCACTTGGTCAGGGCTTTTATCATTTCCCCTGCTTGAGTTACTGAAGCAATGGGATGAGATGCAAAATAGACAAATGGAGTGTACTGTTGGATTGCTTTGATAACTTCTACCTCAGTCCCCTGAACGACTGAATATCCGTGACTTTCGCCAACAAATAGTCCCCAATCCTTGAGTATGCCTTTTTTTATATCCTGCTTAATCACCTTCATTAGCATCTTAAATTCAATCCCACGCTCTTTTGGATCCACCGGTATTTTTGTCCGGTCAAATTCCCAAAGCAATAGATATTTTCCCATAGTTTTTCATCCTCTTGATAAATTTTGCAATTGTATACTTTAGAAACCCACATTAGGGATTCGATTGAGAATAAATTGTTTCATGTTTGATACTTTTGGACACTATATAAGCACCGAGAAGCCTAGACCCAAAAACGAGGACGATTGATAGTATTAATTGCAATAATTCAAACCATTTACCATTAAACAATGTAGCAAGCATTGCTATTGGCACAACCCCAACTCCTAAAAATAGTATGCCAAGTAAAGCAACGCCAAGACCCCATATCTGCCAAGTAAGCATCAATCCTGATAGCCATAGTTGTAAGCCAAAAACCCACGATGAATAAAGTATCGTATTCCCTGATAATACCCTTGCTTTTCTAAAAAACGAGATAGGTAACGCAATGATCAAATCAAACAAAAAAATCAATAAGGCAATGTCGGAGACCACAGGATATGTCTTGCCAAAAAGAAAATCATACATAAGAAACTCCTACTTTTGTGATAAAGATTATTTTGTCCTATCTTTTTTCTTTTCTATAGGTGAGGTAGATAAGATTGTCTTCATAACAGAATCAAATTCTTTAGCAGAAAGTGTTTTTGATTCTTCTTTTTTAATTTTTGGTAATTTCTTTTTTGCGTTCTTATTCACAAATATTCCTTTGTCAAAATATTCTGCTTTGAGTAAATGGGGGTTTGCATACCAATAATGGATATCCTGCTACATTACCATTTAGCGATAGCAAACTTATACCTCCCTTACTTCCATTATCAAACGTATAAAACGCGTCCACCTTATAATGAATTGCTGCGGCTAAATGCAGAGAATCTTTTAAATGTAATTGTTTGGAACCATGCTGAGAATAATAATCTCGTAATTCACTTGCTAACCGTTCCACCCTCAAATCTAAACTGGGAAGTTCTACTCCCTTTCTCGCCATTAACAGCCTGAATTTTTCCGCTGATTCAGGCGTTCTTAATTGAACCTCTTCAAACATTGTGTTTCTTAATACAATAAGCGTTGCATCTCCTCTTTCTACTTTATCAAAAAAATCACGGACACCATCCATTTCATGGTTTATTCTTTCTTCTCCTGTAATCCAGGAAATAAGAATGCAGGAATCCGGATATACCTTATATTTTTTAATTCGCACTGCGAACCTTTCTTATATAGTCATCACAAGAAAGACCGTTTGTCATTTCTGGGTCAATCCCAAACAAGTCTTTAAATGTCGGCAATTCATCATTGGACGGAAAAACCATCATCTCTTCTACCTCTGCTAGATGCGGATAGGGAGCGTTGACTTTATATTTAAAAACACCAGCCACTTCAACACGCTTTCCTAAGGCCGTCTTTGCCATTTCAAATAATTTTTCTGGGAATAAACATTGAACCTTACTGGCACCTATTTCTGGGTAAAGCCAAAAGATTCTGTCTACACCATGTATGTTAATTGCGTCTAACATTCCCCTCGCGGTAGATGTGCAACTTTCTTCTGGGGCTACATATAACGCAGCTCTTGCCTTGAACTCCTCATCAAGATTAATCTTATCATTGCCAAAAATTACATTAAGGCGAGATAGTTTTATGCCCACAGGTTCAGCGAAATATCTCATACTATCTACAAGGTAAAACCTATTTTCACCCTTGATTTGTTCTCCTTTTTTCAGCTTATTCATAGTACTGGATATTTCTTTCAATGTGGCTTCTCTTCTGTCTGGTTGATTTTCTTTTACACAGGCCTCGATAGTCACTCGTGCCGGACTATTGTGCGTTAAATCCGTTATTCGATAGTAAATAGAGCGCTCCGCATTGCCAGAAATAACATCTTCTGCGTTCCTTGCTATTCCAGAAAATCGGCCAAGTTCAGCTATGAAATCGTCAAGTCTTACGTGGGTTCCCTCTTTCTCCATCCCACAAAACTCAAGGGTAATTTTATAACTTTCCATAATTATATCCCTCTTACTGTAGCCATTTCTTTTTCTGACGAGTCCCGATACATAAGTCTTTTCCCTTCAATACCACGAAGGGCTAACGTGCTACGTTCATCATCATTAATTTTTCTGCCATTGTATCTGAAATTAAACTCGGATAAGTATCTGTGAAGGTGCTGTTCTCCAACATGATGGTAAACTCCAGTAATACCACGTTTTAAAATACTGAAATAACCCTCAATAGTATTAGTGTGTGCGTTTCCTTTTACGTATTCTCTTTTACCATGATTGACCACCTGATGGGAAGAAAAATCTTTGCCTAATCCCCTATAGGATAAAAAGTTATCTGTCATAACTGTAGCAGATTTTTCAACATTTTGGCGAATTATAGCCTTAAGATTTGCGCCTGTTACTCTTTGAACTGGCATAGAAATTACATTCCCATGCCTTTCAACCAAGGCGAACACGGGAGTTTTACCGACTCCACCACGGCCAGTGTTTAATTTTTTATCGAAGTGTTTGTTTTTTTCTTTACCGCCAACGTAAGTTTCATCCACTTCGACTATGCCACTAAGTTTTACTTTTTTATCATCCATAGCGTAACGAATCCGATGGCTCATAAACAAAGCAGTTTTGTAAGTGACTTTCAACATTCGATGGAGTTGATGAGAACTCATTCCTTTTTTGGAAGAGCAAATCAAAAAAGTAGCTAAAAGCCATTTGTTTAGAGGGATATGACTATCTTCAAAAACAGTTCCGACTGTCACGCTAAATTGCTTACGGCATTTCTTACATTTCCATACACCTTCACGAACAGGATTTTTGGAGTCCTCTTTGCCTTTTATGGGATAGTGCTTTTCATCACTTCCACAATGCGGACAAACAACCCCATTAGGCCATCTTATACCTTCCAAATATTTTCTGGCCTGATTTTTATCTGTAAAATATGGTGTATCAAATCCTATGTTTTTCATAACTTCCCTCCATTTAGTTGTATCATACAACTTTTAAATGGGTTTGTCAAGTATATATTTGCCATAAATTTTACAGACGGTTGAAGTGCAACAAGCCAATTCCTCAACTGTCCCTACGCAAAGAATATTTCAGTATAGGCAAGGGCTATAGATGTCGCTTCGCTCCTAGGATAGTACCACTTACGCTTCGAGCTTCGCTTCGCTCGTTTTACCACGGCGCTACGCTCCTGGTATAATTCGTCCAGCAAGCTTCAGTCGCAGATGACCTTTAGGTTATGCACTTTGTTTCCGAAGCTTGAGTCTCATTATCAGCCCCGGCGGACGATGCCTTGTGCGGCGATGATACCGGAGATTGCCGCTCCCACAATGCCGCGGCTTTTGCCGGTGCCGTCACCGGCGACAAAAACGCCTTTAATGTTTGTTTCCAGATAGCGGTCAGTCGAAAAATGTGTGTCAAAAAACTTTATTTCCGGCGCGTATAGCAATGTTGAGGGATGAAGAATACCCGGGATTATTTTGTCCAGTGATTTGAGCGATTCCCATAGATTGTCAACAATGCGGGCGGGCATCGCCAAAGTGATATCTCCGGGAGTTGCGTTACAGGTTGCCTTGCATACTTCAAAATGACGGGTCGTGCTGTTAAATGTTGTAAACGAGCTTCTTCTCCCCTCCCGGAAATCACCTATGCGCTGGACAATTGGTTTGCCGCCGCCCAGCAGAAAAAATTGTTTGGCAATGCTTTGCCCAAACTCAGTCGTATCTGATAAAGGTTTGGTCAGGGCAACTGTGTTGATCAGAGCAAAATTCGTGTTTTTTGTCTTTTTGCCGAAGAGGGCATCGCCGTTAATCAATTGGAAATCGCCGTAATTTTCCACCCGCACCCGCCCGCCGGGATTTGTGCAGAAGGTTCGGACCTTATCACCATGGCGTTTAGTTGTGAAAATAAATTTGGGATCGTAAACACTATCGGTAATGAAATCGTAAAATTGTCTATTCAGTTCCAAGCGAATTCCCACATCAATTGGACCGAAGTTATTGTTGATATTCAACTCATTGGCGATGTCGCGAAACCAGTAGGCGCCGCTGCGTCCCGGAGCGGCCAGAATAACTTGGGCATTATAGTTTATTTGTTTTTTGTTGCAGCGGCAGACAAGCCGAAAATTATTGTCATTACTTTTTTCGATTGCTACGGCTTCCGTGTTCAGCAGAAAATCCGTTTTTTTCAGATATCCGCGCAAATAATCAACCAAAGCCTTGCCGTTATCGGTGCCCCAGTGCCACTGCTCGGGCGCGATAAATTGAGCGCCATGCTCAGAGGCCATATCTGCAAGCGCCAACAGCTTTCTGTTATTATCTATAAAGGTAACCTGCCGGCAGCGCGGAAATCCGATAAACATCTCTTTGATTTCCTGCATCATTTTTTCTGCCGCGGCGCGATCAATTTGCAGTTCATCAATATCGAACCCGACACGGTAATCAAAATTAAGTTTACCGTCATTGAGCAGTCCTCCTGCTGGATATGGATTGCGGTCAATAATGGCAATTTTATCCAGTCCCAGTTTTTCCAGCCAGATAGCGGCAAAAAGTCCAGCCGGGCCTGAACCAATAATCAGAACATTATAGTTTTTCATTTTCATAACGCGCCACCTCTTTCCGGTTGCTGATTAGTTATAATTGTTTTATTATCCTATTATCCCCTGATCTGCAAAGATAAAACTAATGTTATGCAATCTGTCAATTACTTTTACAAAATTGCATAAGTTTTTTCAAACACTAAAGGAGTGGATTTACCCTGAATACCCTGAATAACCTGAAGGTCACGCGGGGGCACGCGAGGTTATCTACGACGGGAATAACAAAGGAGCTAGAAGTTGACTACCCGCTCCAGGGGTACCGGCGGATAAATCCGGCCGTGATTGGGAGGCATAGAGTTATAGACCCAGTCAATATCCAGAGTACCCAGCTTTATACCACGATAGCGCGAATATCCGTTAAATATACCCCGCACCAAAACATCCTCCATTTGCATCGTCAAACAAAAAACAGATACCGTCATGCCCGGCTTGAGCATGTTAAGTTCGACGCCAAAAGCTCCCGGATGAAACGCCAGGCGACTGCTGTCGGCAGCCTGACATTGAATAACAGGAATGATTACCGGAAAGCCATCATCGCCGATGAAGGATAAAAATTTTATGGAATCAAGACCATTGAATAAATTTTCCCCAAAATAAGAAAGCACCCTTCCCTGATTTCCTTTTGCGGCGCTGCCTTTGGCCATCTTTGTCAGAAGCGCCGATTTTACAACGGAAGCAAGCGGAAGCGTTTTTCCGTCGGTGGTCTCCTTCAGATCAAAATAATGCACTGTGTTAATGCCAAAATATGTATTGTACCTGAACATGGGCTGATTGTTGTATATCTCATATTCCGGGCCTTCCTTCTTTAAATGCGTCCAGAGGGCCTTCCCGCGCCAGAGTTTTTTATCCAGTGTCAGGATGGCAAAACCTATTTTCCGGGTACGCCGCATGTACTCTTTACTTTTGCCCTGACAGAATTCGCCAACGGTAAGCTGGTCTGGTTTTGCCGCCATAACAGATGTCAGAAGCGACATGTGGGGAAGACCTTCGGGCGTTACCGTCGCAATAATTCCAACTTTCTCAGCAGGCTCAAAAGCCTTCATGTCCGCTTCGGTAAAATTATTTTTCATAGTCATGACATCCTTCCTTTCAGTAATCTTCAGCATCCGGAAATTGATGCATTTTGTTTTC
>PLMV01000150.1 GCA_003141615.1 Syntrophaceae bacterium | reverse complement strand
AAGCGTTAGTCGAATTATCCCGCAAAGCGGAGGGTACAATACCCCGCAGCTTTCTTTGGGGTTCATACCCGTGATAAATTGATTTGTTCGCCTCTTTCCACGAATAAAAAAGCCGGTTGACTTTTTATTTTCAGGAACAGTTGTTTTTCTACAATTTGCATTAAATTCGATAAGGTAACGTCATTTATTTGGCGTTACTTTCTTTTATAAGATACGCGATCAGTCGTTTTTCTAAGGTATCAGGTTTTGAGCAGGTTATCGTCCTTGAAAAAATTCAGCATACCCTTTCCGAATAACCCTTTTTTAAAACTCTTATTAATTATTTCTTCTTTTGTTTTTGCCATAGCTTTTATTCCTGTGATCGGTTCGATTTGTCTTCTTCTTCTGCCCATGATTTTATTTCTTAATGGCACGGTTAATGATAAAACTAAAACCGCCGCAGCTTTTTTAATCCCTTTTTCGCTGCTTTTTCTTCTATCAACATTGTTGCATCTGAATTTGCCTACTATTGCCATTTTTACTATGGGAATGACCGGCTTATTAATTGCTCAGATTGCCGCTCATAATGGATCAGTTGAAAAAATAATTATTTATCCCGTTCTTTTTATTATTGCCGCAATATGTTTCTATTTTGTTTACGGTGGTTTCGTGCTTTCCGTAAGTCCATGGCAGCTTGTGGTAAAATATATCGCCGCAACAATTGAAGNNACTCAAATATTTCCGTCACTGGTCATCATAACGTCAACATTAATTATTTGGGCAAATTTTCTCCTGGGGAAACAAATTCTCGGCAAAGCCGGTATTAACTGGCCAAATCTTACTGCGCTAGCTCGTTGGAAGGCACCGGAATTAATTATCTGGATTTTTATCATCTCCGGTGGTCTTTTCTTTGTACCGCATAAGGACATAAACTTTTTCAGCTTAAACATATTTCTGGTTGCGTGTTTTATATATTTGCTGCAAGGACTCGCTATTGTTAGCTTCTTTTTTCAAAACAAGAACGTGCCCCTCTTTTTCCGCTATTTATTTTATTTTTTAATTGCAGTTCAACAATTTCTTATGATACCTATAGTAGCCGTTGGATTATTTGATATTTGGATTGATTTCAGGAAATATTTTCAAAAAGACCAGACAACTATTTAAGTTGTAATGAGACTCGCTGACTATAGGAATCGTTAGTAGAATTATCCCGCGAAGCGGAGGGTAATGAGACCCAAGCTTAAGAAACATAGTGCATAACCTAAAGGTCATCTGACTGGAGCTTGCAGGGCGAATTATCCCGTATAAGCAGGGATATAATTACACAGCAGATTGCTGCGAAACGTTTCCAAAGCTTGCTTTAGGGTTCATACCCGTGATTCCAGCAATATTCTTTAAAAATGGAGGATTTTCATGAAAGTAATTTTGAAGCAAAACGTGCCTTCTTTAGGTAAGACCGGAGATTTAATTAAGGTTAATGACGGTTATGGCCGCAATTTTTTAATTCCGAAAGGCTTGGCCATCGACGCTAACGAAAAAAATATCAAAACATTTGAACATGCAAAAAAGAATATCTTGCAGAAGTCGGAAAAGGAGCACAAGACTGCTCAGGACCTGGCTGTTAAGTTGGCTAATTTAACTATTACCATGGTTCGTAAAGTCGGCGACCATGGTAAAATATTTGGTTCGATAACAAGCAAGGACATAGAATCAGCGCTCAAAGAAAAGGGATATGACATTGATAGAAAAATGATCATCCATCATCATGATGAACATATAAAGTCGCTGGGCGAGTTTAAAGTAAAAGTCAAGTTGACAGCCAATGTCGAAGCTGAAATAAAATTAATTGTTACTGGCGAATAATAATGAGAGATATCGATCCATCTTTGTACAAGCTTCCACCGCAAAATATCGAGGCCGAACAGTCCATCCTCGGTAGTATCTTGCTGGAAAACAGCGTTATCAACAACGTGCTGGAAATTCTATCCAAGGGTGATTTTTACAACGAAGCTCACCGGAAGATTTTTAGCGTCATCATTGAGCTTTCCGAAAAAAACGAGCCGGTTGATCTTATTACTTTAAGCAATGCCCTGAAAGATAAAAATCTGTTGGATTCAGTGGGTGGAACAACATATCTCGCTTCTTTGGTCGATAATGTCCCCTCAGCGGCCAACGTCGCTAATTACTCTAAAATCGTTAAGGAAAAAGCAATTCTCCGTGGATTAATCGGTTCAGCGACGGATATTATCGACAGTTGCTATGAAACCGGTTCCGATGTTGATCAGGTTCTGGATAAAGCCGAACATAGCATTTTTGAAATTTCCGAAAATAAAGTGCGTCCCGCTTTTTTCCCGATTCGGGATATTGTCAAGGATAGTTTCCGGTCGATTGAAGATCTTTATTCCCGCAAAGAACTGATTACCGGTGTGCCGACCGGTTTTGAAAAAATTGATGATTTAACTTCCGGTTTGCAGAAATCAGAACTGATCATTATCGCCGGACGTCCCAGCATGGGCAAGACCGCTTTCGCCTTGAACATCGCCCTGTTTGCCGCAATGGAGGCGCAAACGCCCGCGGCTATTTTTTCGTTGGAAATGTCCAAAGAGCAACTTGCATTTCGTCTGCTCTCATCCGAAGGAAAAGTTGATTCGCAGCGGTTGAGGAAAGGTTTTTTAGGCGAAACCGATTGGCCGAAATTGACGACTGCCGCCGGACGTCTGTCCGACGCTCCGCTCTTTATTGATGATACTCCCGCCATTACTGTCCTGGAAATGAAAGCCAAGTCACGCCGGTTGAAAGCCGATTCCGGACTGGGCTTGATTGTAGTGGACTACATTCAACTGATGCGTTCCGGAAGTTATCGCGATTCCCGCGAACAGGAAATATCGGAAATCAGCCGTTCCTTAAAAGCGCTGGCTAAAGAACTCAGAGTGCCTGTTGTTGCTCTTTCTCAGCTCAACCGCAAAGTGGAAGACCGCACCAACCGCCGTCCGCAAATGGCGGATTTAAGAGAATCCGGCGCTATTGAACAGGATGCCGACGTCATTGCTTTTATTTACCGTGACGAAGTGTACAACAAATCGGAAGAAAATTCGGAAAAAGGAATCGCGGAAATTATCATCGCTAAACAAAGAAACGGCCCCACCGGCACTGTTAAACTTGCCTTTGTGGATAAATATACGAGTTTCCAAAATCTCGCCCGGGCAGAAACTATTACTGATAATTAGAACTGTATGCCGGGAAAAAGATCATACCATTTCGGATATTCCCGGAATTCCCCAACTTCTCTTGTCAAGAAATAACTAGTATGGTGTTCCCGGAATGCCTTAAGGTGGTGGTCAAACATTCCCCGAATTCAACAGATTAAATAAAAATCCATTGACATTTGATATTTAGATGTATTACGAATAACAAATACAACATATTTGATTTTTAAAAATGTAAACAATGGAGCACATTATGCAAGCCGCGTTGCAATTATATGGAAGTCTCATAATAGCTCTACTGGGTATTGTAACACCTATTATAATTATTCTATTATCTTTACATAGTAAAGGTTCTTCTAAGTTAATTGAACAATACGAAAATGAGAAAAATCAGAGTGAAACAAATATAACAAACTTAGCTAGCAATAAAGGTAATATTGACAAAATAGAACAAAGCATAAAGGAACTAAAAGCCAGCAAAAAAGAAGCCGCCGCTAAATTAAATTATTTAAATCCAAAATTGCAGATAGCCCAATTATTTACATCTTTCACTTGTGCACTTATATTTATTATTTTATCATATTCATTCAATTACTCCTCATATATTTTAATTTTAATTTATATTTCATTAAGCTTAATATTTTTTTATTATGGTTTATTTATATTGTGGAACCTTTTATGTATATTAATTGAGGTGAGGAAATTCTTGGATGATGAAGAAAATTTATTAGAAACTAAGAAAAATGAGATAAATATGAAAATTATAGATCTTTTATCTGAAATATCGCAAAAGCCAAATATGGATTATTTAAAAGTTGTTTCTATAAAATTTAATAATAAAAAGATTTTAGATAACTCAAATACTTATGAAATGGTTTCTAATACTAAACAATCGATTACTGTATTTGGTGTAAATTCAGAAGTTATCATGGCAAAAAAAGTTGTAATAGGGTTTATATTTCCTTTGGATTTTATTATAGAAAAGAAAGATCAATATAGTATTTATACTACCGAAAAAGAACAAATTGTTCGATATAAAATAGATTCAATTTCTGCAAATACAAGTCAATCTTTTTCTGATTTGTTAATTACACCTCTAAAGCAAGGTACTTATAAAATCACAACGTTTATTAGTGCAGAAAATATTAAAGAGATCTCTCGTTATTTAACAATTATTGTAAAATAATACTAAAATAATAAACTCGTTCCATTAAAATCACTATTTATAAATGGTAATCCTCATTCCAATTCCAACATAAAAATCATTGATAAGTAGATGCAATCAGCAATCACTTCTTTCTGTAATTTTCAACTAAGTCACAAGAATATTCCTTGCAATAGAATATTGAATATTAGGAATAGGGGGCTGTTCAAAAGCTTGTCCCGCACTTGATACGGGATGTTCAGATGCAAGGCGCGCAAAAAACGAACCGCGAGGCGTATATGGATATACGTTGAGCGGTGCGGTTTGCAGCGCAACACAGCAGATGAGCGTTTTTCAACAGCCCCACAGGTCACATTCTCACTTCGACCTTGTGTTCCTTACCATCATCAATAAGGGGAATTGCTTTCTCGCTTTGCTCGACACCATCAACGATCACTTTCATTTCGCCCTCCCCGGTTTGCGTGCGCAGGATGGCGATGCGGTAGGTTGTTTTCCGGTACCGGTAATGGACTCTGAAGCCATCCCAATCCGCGGGGATACGTGGCAGGAAACACAGTTTGTTCCCCTCACGCCTTAGTCCCAGGAGCGATTCCACGATCAATCTGTACATCCAGGCGGCCGAGCCGGTGTACCACGTCCAGCCGCCGCGGCCTGTGTGCGGTGGAAACGCATAAACGTCGGCCGCGACAACGTAGGGTTCCACTTTATAAGTCGCAATCGCCTCGGAAGATTTCGCGTGGTTCACCGGGTTAATCATGGTCATAATTTCCCATGCGCGGCGATTGTCCCCCAAAGCCGCAAAGGCCATCGCCGCCCAGATCGCCCCATGAGTATATTGTCCGCCATTTTCTCTTACGCCGGGGACGTATCCCTTTATGTAGCCGGGATTCAAATTGGACTTATCGAACGGTGGTTCCAGAAGCTTGACTATTCCAATGTCGCTGCGAACGAGATGTTGATTTAGTGCTTCCATGGCCAGATGTGAACGTTCGGCATCTCCGGCCCCGGACAAAACGGACCAGCTTTGGGCTATTGAATCAATCCGGCATTCGGGGTTTTTAGCCGAACCCAGAGGCGTGCCGTTATCGAAGTAAGCGCGCCGATACCAAAAGCCGTCCCATCCATGCTGTTCGATATTCAAGCGCAACTGTGACGCTTGTTTTTCACAATGTTCGCCAAAACTTGTGTCGCCGCGTTGGCGGGCAACTTCCGCAAATTGCATAAGGACTTTATAAAGGAAAAAAGCCAGCCAGATGCTTTCGCCTTTTCCCTTTATCCCCACCATGTTCATGCTGTCGTTCCAGTCTCCGGAGCCCATGAGCGGCAATCCATGCGCACCAAATTGCAGTCCTTTATTAATTGCCCTTACACAGTGCTCATACAAACTGGACGTTTCCGGAGACCGGCCGGGCAGATCGTAATATGAATCCTCCTCCATGTTTATCGGACGGCCTTTGATAAAGGGGATAGATTCATCCAATATCCCGGTGTCACCGGTGCTTGATATATAATGGCAGGTTACAAAGGGCAGCCAGAGGTAATCGTCGG